>JAFDCR010000181.1 GCA_019312685.1 Deltaproteobacteria bacterium
GGGCCGAGCGGAGCGACATTTCGAGGCGCCTGCTTTTTATGAGCAGCGCAGGGTATTCCGCTGCAAGCGGAACAAGTGAGCGGCTGCACTTTCTTTGGTTCGTTTCTTTATGCAAGTAAAGAAATGAACATAAAAATATTAAAACAATATATTATTTTAATGTGGACTTCACTTTATTTGTCACCAACCTACCCGCATAGCATAGCTGGGACCCACCAGCCAAGCTGGTGGTTTAAGGTTTATATTTAAATTATAAAAATAATGTGGCTCTTAATGATCCTCGGGTTTTTGAGTATTCTTGAAGATTGCAGTTGAACAAAACCTGGATCCACCTCCCGCCTCCGCGGGGATGACAAACCATACAACACAGTCACTCCCGCACAGGCGGGAGTCCAGGTTATCAAAACCTGAAAAAATAATTTATAGCAAAGAAAAATAATAATAGTTTGAGAAATATTTATCAGTTAATATGTTTTTTTTACAGTGTGGGTGCATGTATAGAGGTAAACAGCAATGGATCAAATTAAATTTCTTTAAATATTAAAAGAGGTTGAGAATCTTTTCTGACTATGATATTTATGAATCTATTCTTAAATGCTATTTGTTTTGGATGTTTGCACGATTTTTGATTGGATTAGATAGCAGTGTTTTAAATTCTGTAAATATGGATTTTTCATAAAACTACAGCAGGAGGCACTCTTATGAAATCAATTCTCAGGTATGCCGGGCTCCTTGTTCTTGGGGGGTTGATCTGGGGGGTCGGGAATTTACAGGCAGAGACACTGCCGGACGCAGTGCATCACATGCTCCAGACCAACCCGGAAATCAGGGCCGTTTCCTTTAATCGGTTGGCGAGAGACGAGGAGGTCAAACAGGCCCGGGCAGACTACTGGCCGACTCTTGATATTTCTTACAGTACAGGTCTTGTTGACCGGATACACCCTGATTTTGATGCGGGTGGAAATCCGATACTTGATACGCATCCCGAATCCACAGTTTTAAGTCTCCGTCAGAATCTCTTCCGGGGGTTTGCCACAAAAAATGAAGTAAGAAGGCAGAAGTCCAGGGTGAATTCCAAGGCATATGAGTTGCAGGGTACCTCCGAAACCATAGCCCTGAATACTTCCAGGGTATATCTTAATGTCCTCCGGCAGATGGAGATTCTTGAACTTGCAAAAGAAAACGTCACAATCCATCAGCGTATCTTTGATCAGGTTAAGCTAAGAAGTGAATCAGGCTTGGACAGTACGGCCGACCTCGATCAGGTTATGGGACGTCTGGCCCTGGCAGATTCCGATGTTGTCGTCACCAAGGCAAATGTCGCTGATGCAAAGACCGACTACCTGTTCTTCGTCGGGCATATGCCGGCGGATCTCATGGCTCCCTATTCGGTTGATTCCGTAATGCCTGTTTCCCTGGATGAGGCCCAGGGACTGGCCATTGAAAATTACCCGATCCTCAAATCAGCCCAGGCTGATGTTGATGCCAGGGTTGCACAGAACATCGTAGCCAAAGGCAATTATTATCCCAAGCTTGATGTTGCGGTGGATCAGAAATGGCAGGAGGATGTTGAGTACGACGGGTATGAGGAAGAATTTTCCGCCTCTGCTGTTGTCCGTTTCAACATCTTTAACGGCTGGTGGGACAAAGCCCGTGTTGCAGAAACCAAAAAACTGATCTGCGAAGCAAAAGAGATCCGCAATAATACGGAGCGTCAGATTGTCGAATCTATTCGTCTATCCTGGGTTGCTTATCAGTCAACCCTGGACCAGATCAGATTTCTTGAAAATTATGTTGAATCAACCGGTAATACCGCTGAGGCCTTTTCCAAACAGTTTAATATAGGCAGGCGGACGATGTTTGATGTTCTGGATATAGAGGCAGAGCTTATCAACGCAAAAATCGATCTGGTGAATGCCAAGTATGATAAATTATATGCTCAATATAGAATTCTGGCCGGTATCGGCAGACTGGTTCACTCTTTTGGTTTGCAGTGGCCGGTCGAAGCCCAGATTGACTGAGGAATTACAGCCGTTTATTGAGTGTAAGAGATGTAATCGGTTTATAAAAAGGGATAGCTGCCTGAGCTATCCCTTTTTTATTTTTCGGATTTCCATCCAGCCTACTGTTTTTCGTGAAAATTTAATAAAACAGTACTTCCTTGAGAAATTGTGACCAAGTCTTTAAGTAAAATAGAATATTCGCTGATCTTTCTGGTCCTTGTTTCTTTTCTGATATTGATCGTTCCGATCATCAATGGACAAAATTTTCGTTTAAGTACGGAAACTCTAGATAAAGCTGAGCAGAAATACGGGAGCTCAGCCAGAAAGCGGCTTATTGCCTGGGAAAAACTTATCACTAACGATACAAGCCGGACCGATTTGGAGAAACTCGAAAAGGTGAATAATTTTTTTAACATGATGCAGTATGTCGAAGATATATATCTCTGGAAACAAAAGGATTACTGGGCCACGCCGATTGAGTTTCTGGGAAATCAGGCGGGTGATTGTGAAGACTATGCTATTGCAAAATATTTCACCTTGCGAGCCATGGGCGTTGATGATGAAAAACTTAATCTTACATATGTTAAGGCCCTTACCTACGGTGTACACCATATGGTTCTAGCATACTATCCTTCCCCTGGAGAAGAGCCCTTTATTCTTGATAACTATGAAACAGGTATCCATCCCGCAAGTAAACGAAAGGATTTATTTCCAATCTACAGTTTTAACGGTACGGGCCTGTGGCTCGCAAAACAGAGGGGAAAAGGCAAACTGGCCGGCAGCAGCAGTCGGTTGCAGCGCTGGCAGGACGTTATGAGGAAAATGGCGCAGGATGACCTGGGATAAGAGATGATTATTAAAGACGGCAGCATCCGCAGAATGCGGCTGCCGACAATGATATGAAACAACGTAAACAGCGCAATGGGAAATCGGATCATCATA
>JAFDCR010000182.1 GCA_019312685.1 Deltaproteobacteria bacterium
ATAATACGTTTTCTTGCCAAATTACCTTGAAAAACGATGAAACAGTTTTACGGCAAAAAAATATTCGGTCTCATAGACTGCAATAATTTCTATGTTTCCTGCGAGCGTCTTTTCCGGCCTGACCTGGCAGACAGGCCCGTGGTGGTACTTTCCAACAACGACGGCTGCATAATTGCCCGCTCCAATGAGGCCAAAGCCCTCGGTATCGGCATGGGCGCCCCCTACTTCAGACATGAAACCCTTATCCGACGACATAATATCGCCGTATTTTCCTCAAATTACCCACTGTACGGGGACATTTCCCAACGGGTTATGGATATCCTGATGCGGCTGGAACCAGAGGTTGAGGTCTATTCCATTGATGAGGCCTTCATAGCATTCCCAACCACCAAACATCTTGCGCCTGAAAAATATGCCGCATTTCTCAGGAATACTGTGCAGCGAAATACCGGGATCCCGGTCTCCATAGGATTCGGCCCCACAAAAACCCTGGCGAAGATTGCCAACCGGTTCGCCAAAAAAAACAGTGATGCCGGCTCTACATTCGTTATAGACGACAGGCACTGCCTGGAAACCCTGCTGGCAGGATTGGATGTCGATGCTGTCTGGGGTATGGGACGCCGACATGCCGGCCGCCTGAAAAAACAGGGGGTGCGTACCGCATTGGAATTAAGCCGGCGCCCTGACACCTGGATAAGGAAACAACTGACTGTTGCCGGACTGCGTACGGTTATGGAATTGCGGGGAATCCCATGCATACCCCTGGAGGCCAAAACTCCTGCAAAAAAATCAGTTGCCACCTCCAGATCATTCGGCCGCCCGGTGCTCACACTTTCCGACCTGCAGGAGGCAGTCGCCACCTACGCCACCCAGGCTGCCTGCAAACTGCGGAGTAACGGCCTTAAAACCACTGCCGTCCACGTATTCATCCGCACCAACAGCTTCAAAAACGAAGAGGCGCAATACTGCAACAGCAGAACTCTTACACTGCCGGCCCCCTCCTCCCACAATGCAACGCTGATCAAGGCTGCACTTGCATCCCTTAGGGCCATATACCGGCCCGGCTACCGATACCAGAAAGCCGGGGTCTTGCTGACCGGTCTTGTCCCTGAAAATTACGAACAGCTTCATATCTTCAAGGCGCCGGACAAAAAAAACATTCTGCTTATGAAGGCAGTGGACGAAATAAATCAACGCTGGGGTCGCAACACCATTCAACCAGGCAGTGCCGGTTTTAACAGAGAATGGCATTACCGGCAACAGAGAAAGTCTCCCGCCTATACGACACGCTGGTCGGAACTTCCAATCGTAAAAGCCTCTTTCCCTGAAACACTTTCTGTGGCATAATAAGGATGCATGGTTAAAGAACTTTTCCTAAACTAAGATTATCTGGAGGGTAGAGGTGGAAAAAGAGGAGTTTGTCAAGGCACGGACAAAGCTTAACAAGACCCAAAAAGAAATGTCACAGCTTCTCGGGGTCTCAGTCAAGGCAATATACAGTTATGAGCAGGGTTGGCGTTCTGTTCCGACACATGTTGAAAGGCAGATGTTTTTCCTGCTGTCCCGCAAACGGAGGGATCGGAAGACACTCCCGAAACAGTGCTGGACGATAAAAAAATGCCCCCCGAAACGGCGCAAACAATGTCCCGCCTATGAATATAAGGCAGGCAGATTCTGTTGGCTGGTGAATGGGACAATATGTGAATGCAAGGCCCAGAAAACCTGGAAAGAGAAAATGAAAATCTGTCGGGCCTGTGAGGTCATGGCCGACCTTCTATAACTGGGCATACGTAAGGCATATCATGAAAAAAGGGCATGCTAAACCGCGCAAGGAAAAACCGGATCCCCGGAGAATGGCGGTGCTGCGGTCTCTGCCGCTGGAGATCAAACAGCAGATAACCGGAGAGGAAGCCCAGGCATTTCTTTACAATGAGGAATTGCCGGATAGTCTACTGGAAAAACTGAAGGATTACCTTGAGGATATTTAAATATTCCTGACCTGGCAGAGTTTCCAGATTTTGCCGTGGTATTCAAGACTCTATCTGACCCCGTTCCTGTTGTAAAATAATCAGGCCTGCACCTCTTTTTTCCAGAAAGCCAGGACTCCGTTGCTTCCGAAAGAGACCTGAACAAGATCCCAACCGTTTTCACCTTCACCGTTCAGTATATCCCGCAGAATCTCTGTCTGGGTCTGGGGGATCTGATCCAGTGAACACTCTCCTTTTTCCGTGCAATAGTAGATCAGTTCGGTAAATAATTCAGCCGGATGTTTTGTAATATTATACTCAAACCGTTTCATGGAAACCTCTTGTCAAATTGTTTGTTGCTGGTTTTATTCAAAGTAATAAGATGTCCCTATGAACGCCTTATCGTAATCCCGCCGGAAATATCATCTTTATTTAATAATAATTATGGACAGTTCAACACTCAAGAGTAATTCAACCATTACCAGGGATTTAGACTATTCAGTCATTATTCCCGCCTATAATGAAGAGAATCTGCTGCCTGCTACCCTTTCCAGTCTGCAACAGGCCATGGAATCAGTATCACTTAAAGGTGAGATAGTTGTTGTTGATAATAATTCCACGGATAAAACAAAGCTTGTAGCGCAGCAATATGGTGCCAGAGTGATTTTCGAACCTCACCGCCAGATTGCCAAGGCCCGCAATAGTGGAGCCAGGGCTGCAAAAAGTGACTTTCTGGTTTTTCTTGATGCTGATACCATAGTGCCTCCACAATTGCTCCAAAATGCCATTTCTCTCCTGTCCAGAAAAGGATTTTGCGGCGGCGGCACTCTTCTCAGTTTCGACTCACAACTGCCCTTTTTAGCCGACTGCCTTGTCAGATTCTGGAACTGGCTGTCAAAGACCGGAAAACTCGCTGCCGGCAGCTTCATATTCTGCCTGGCCCGCGGATTTCATGACATAGGCGGTTTTGATGAGAATATTTACGCGGCCGAAGAGATTACCTTTTCTCGTAAGATTAAAGCCTGGGGGAAAAAACACGGTTTACCCTTCACCATAATTGACAGTCAGCCAGTCATAACTTCGGGTAGGAAATTCCATTGGTATTCATCTCTACAGATAGCTTTACTGCTTGTTTTATTTACAATCTTTCCCTTTGCCCTCCGTAGTCGTTCCCTGTGCAATTTCTGGTACAGGAGACCCAACCCTTGAATTAATATTTACACCTTATAAAATCAGAAAACTTAAAATTTTTCTCGATTAAACGGCTTCTGGATTATTATGATAGTCAACATAAGATTCAGTGTTATTTAACATGGACATAAACAGGAGCTTCAACTTATGCACAGCATCAGCATAAAAGATATCTTAACCCGTAAACCACTCGGAGAGAAAATTGAAATTAAGGGGTGGCTGAAAACCAGGCGTGATTCCAAAGACTTCTCATTCCTGGAAATAAACGATGGCTCCTGTCTGGCCAATATACAGGTCATAGCCGCCTCTGCTCTAAAAAATTATCAAGATACGGTTTTACACCTTCATACAGGATGCTCATTGCTGGTCCAGGGTGTCTTAAATGAATCGCCTGCTAAAGGACAGGAAGTGGAACTGCATGCCGACCTGCTGGAAGTATACGGCTGGGCTGAGCCTGATAAATATCCCCTCCAGAAAAAAAGACATTCCTTTGAGTTCCTGCGATCAATTGCCCATCTCAGGCCTCGCACCAACAGCATTGGTGCCATAACCAGAATCCGCTCGTCCCTCAGCTTCGGGGTCCACAAATTCTTTCAGGAACGTGGTTTTGTCCAGGTGCACACTCCTATTATTACAACCAGTGACTGTGAGGGAGCGGGAGAAATGTTCAGGGTTTCGATCCCATTGCATTCAGATATGGAAAAACAAAATGAATCAGCACCTGTGGGTGATTTTTTCGGCAAACCGGCAAACCTTACTGTCAGCGGTCAGCTTCAGGCAGAGGTTTATGCCCTGGCACTGGGAAAGGTTTACACCTTTGGCCCGACGTTCAGAGCTGAGAACTCCAACACCTCACGTCATTTAGCCGAATTCTGGATGATTGAGCCGGAGATGGCATTCTGTGACCTTGCTGAAAATATGACCCTGGCGGAATCTTTTTTAAAATACCTTATAGGGTATGTCCTGGAAAACAATAAAGATGATATACAGCTTTTTGCAAAATTCATTGATAAGGAGTTATTCAAGAAACTGAAGGCCGTTCTCAATAATCCATTTGCCCGGACAACTTATAGTGATGCTGTTGCCATCCTGGAAAAATCAGGCAAAGTCTTCGATTTCCCAGTCAGATGGGGAGTTGATTTTCAGGCGGAACACGAACAGTTTCTTTGTGAAGAGGTATTTAACGGGCCGGTTTTTGTTACTGACTATCCCCGGGAAATAAAACCGTTCTATATGCGGTTGAATAATGACAATCAAACCGTGGCTGCCATGGATCTTCTCTTGCCGGGCATTGGCGAAATAATCGGCGGCAGCCAGAGAGAGGAGCGTTATGATTTTCTCGTTTCTAGAATGAAGGAGTTGAACCTTGATCTGGAAGAATACAGCTGGTACCTGGACCTGAGAAATTTCGGCACCGTGCCCCATTCCGGATTCGGCCTAGGCTTTGAAAGATTCCTGCAGTTTATAACTTCAATGAACAATATCAGGGATGTAATTCCCTTCCCGCGTACTCCGGGCTCTGCTTCGTACTGACTTTCTATAAACAAGGCAGGATCAAGCATCAGCTGTTACCTGAAAGCTTAATAAACAATTTGACTTAGCTCTTATTAATTGTATAAATAATCAGATTAATTTTTTAGAATCAGTCGTCTTATTTTTGGAAGAATCAGAACTAGATACAAATACATAAAAAGGGAAAATCATGAAGAATTTTGCCCGCAGTTTAACGGTCAAATGGCGTCTTATCATCTTTGTATGCTTCCTCCTCCTGCTCATAATTGGAGCCGGCTCAGGAGGACTGTATGGTATGCGTGCGGTAAACCAGTCACTTTCAGATGTATACAAGCATCAGGTTCTTTCTTTCGAAGAACTGCGTGAAATTGATCATATTTTTGAATCTGACATTGTCAATACGGTTGACAAGACCCTGTTCGGCCAGATTTCCTGGAACTCTGGCCTGCAAACCATCAAGAAATCAAAAAAAGCCCTGGACGAAAGATGGACCAATCTGTTTTCGACTTCAGAGGAAAAAAACAAAGCCCCGAGCGATTCATGGCTGGCTGCCGGCAGGGATTTAACCACCAAATCAAATGAAACCATCTCTAACCTCATAGAGTTTTTTGAAAATAAGGATCAGGAAGGGCTTGATGCCTTTACAGATAAAACCCTTTACCCTCTGGCAGGATTATATAGAGAGACGATCAATTCTTTAATCCAGGAACGCCTGCAGACCGTAAAGAAAACATATGAGTATTCACAGGAGAGATTCGATCTTTCCAAAAAGGCTTTTTTAATCACTATCGTCGTTGGAATTATTATCTCAATCATTGCCAGTTATGTACTTGTTACCAGTATAGATGTGCCGCTAAATAAGATAATCCAGGCCATGAAACAGGTCATTCAAGGTGATCTCACCCAACACCTTGAATTTGGCAGACATGATGAATTCGGTCTTCTGATTAAAGGTTTTAACCAGATGGTCACTTATTTAAGGGAACTGGTGGCCCAGATCCAGCAATCAGGTATTCAGGTAACAAGTTCAATCACTGAACTGGCGGCAACAAACAAACAGCAGGAGGTCACCGCCAATCAACATGCTGCAACTACAAGTGAAATTGCTGCGTCAACTACCGAAATTGCGGCCACCGGAGCCCATCTTCTGACTACCATGAAAAAATTGAACAGTATAACAAAAAATGCTGCATTTGCAGCAGAGGAGGGCCAGGAAAACTTGCGGGGGCTGGATGATACGATGGTTAAAATGGAAGAGGCCACCGGCTCGATTGTAACCAAACTGCAGATTCTGAATGATAAGGCAAGTAATATTGCCGGGGTTGTCAAAACCATCAACAAGGTTGCGGACCAGACCAACCTTCTCTCGCTGAATGCTGCCATTGAAGCAGAAAAAGCCGGAGAATACGGCTCGGGCTTTGCTGTAGTTGCAACAGAAATCAGACGTCTTGCCGACCAGACAGCCGTTGCCACCTTTGATATTGCTCAAATGGTCAAGGAAGTACAATCCGCCATTTCAACCGCTGTAATGGGAATAGATAAATTTGCTGAAGATGCCCATACAAGCGTTAAAGATGTGAACCTTATCAGTGAACAGCTTTCAGGTGTAATTGAACAGGTTGAAGTGATCAAACCACAGGTCGAAACCCTGACGGAAGGAATTGAGGCCCAAACCTTAGGAGCAAAACAGATAAGCGAAGCAATCGGTCAGCTAAACGAAGCAGCTCAGCATACAGCAGAATCCCTAACCCAGACCAGTTCTTCCATATCCCAGCTGCATCATGCTGCTTTAGGGTTACAGGAAGGTGCTGCTCGCTTTAAAGTTGAGACGGATAACGAAGATGTTACTCCTCCTGTTTGAAATTGGTAATGGACGTTATGCGCTGGAGACCAACCAGATCGTTGAGATTGTCCCTCTTGTCAAATTGAAGAAAATTCCCACAACCCAGGCCTATGTTTCAGGCCTTATGAATTATCGGGGAAAAGGTGTGCCCGTTATAGATCTGTGCCAGCTTATAGAAAACACCCCCTGGGAGGATACCTTCAGCACCCGGATCGTTATAATCAACTATCCTTTAAAAAACAAAGGAGACAGACCTTTAGGGTTAATAGCAGGCAATGTAACAGAAACCGTGAGAACCAGGCTGAGCAAACCTCCTCCAACCGGCGTTTTCATGGATTCATCCCTTTATGATAGCGAAGAAGCCCCGGAAACCACTGATATGATTCAATGGTTCGACATAAAGAAAATGCTGCCTGAAGAGAAAATAACCCTGTTGTTTGAAGAAGAAGAATAGAAAAGGGATTATTTTTTATAAAACAATATGTCCGACTTTGAAATAGCATCAATTCTTCAGAATGCAATAGGTCTGAAAGTCACTTCCATTGGGATAAACGCTCTCAACCGCTCTGTTCAGAAAAGGATGACGGCGTTATCCATGAGTGACAAGAGTACCTACGTTGATAAATTAAAGTCATCTTCCCGCGAATTAAAGGAGTTGATCGAAGAGGTTATTATTCCTGAAACGTGGTTCTACCGCGATCAGGAACCGTTCAAAGCCATAAGACGATACCTTGTCAACCAGTGGGTTCCGAAGCACAAGTATAAACTGTTCAAGGTCCTGAGCGCTCCTTGTTCCTCTGGTGAAGAACCATACTCCCTGGCCATGACCCTTTTAAATTCAGAATTAGCACCTGATAAGTTTAAAGTTATTGGAGTTGATATCAGCCGCCGCTCAATTGACAAGGCCCGGAAAGGCATTTATTCGGAACATTCCTTCCGGGGAACAGACCTAGTATTTCAGACAAGATTTTTCAAAAAAAATAACAGTTCATTTATATTAGACGGGAAAATCCGTGAAAAAGTGCAGTTCTACTGTGGTAACATTTTAGACAATAGTTTTATGGATGGACTGGGATTGTTTGATGTTATCTTTTTCCGGAACGTTCTAATCTATTTCGACACTCTTGCCAGGCACAAGGCAATAGCAACCCTTTATAAACTACTTACTGACGACGGAA
>JAFDCR010000183.1 GCA_019312685.1 Deltaproteobacteria bacterium
CAGCCAGATCCTGATTCTCCGGTCAGCGGCGTCCCAGTCATCACCCAGAAAACCGAATCTCTGCCCAAGACCTTCACGATACCGTCCTGTACAAACTATATAGAGGAGCAAAACAGGGGCTCCCAGAATAAAAGTCAGCCAGCCGAAAAGTTGATAAAGTCCGTAAAGCAACGGTTTGCGCTACCTGGTTGAAAATTGAATTTTATGGGCTATAGAAAAATCGTGTCATTTAACCCTTAATCCCTTTTTTCGTCAATAAAATTATAGGATCCAAACCAGAGTTTAGGCTTGACAACAGGTGTATGGCCTTGTAATCAGAGTGAACCTTTCAATAACAATTTTTACCCATCCACATTTACTTTGTGTAAAGAGATTATTTTAGCCGGCAAACCGACATATTCGTTAGGTCTTGTTCGGCCGGCCCGGAAAGGAGAGATATCATGAAATACTACCTGTTGGCATTAACTATTATTTTAGTTGTACTCTGCAACAGCTCAAAAGGAGAACTCATGGCTGCGGAAACAGAACTTGACGATGGAATGTATGCAAAAATTATTACCTCAAAGGGTGAAATCACCATTGAGCTTGAATTTGAGAAAACTCCACTGACCGTAACGAACTTCGTGGGGCTTGCCGAAGGCACAAAAAACTTCAAAGATTCCAAAGGCAGGACCAGTGGCCGTTACTATGACGGTCTCACTTTTCATCGGGTTATCGATGACTTTATGATTCAGGGCGGCTGTCCCCTTGGCTCGGGTACCGGGGGGCCAGGCTACAAATTCCCTGATGAGTTTGATCCAAGTTTGAGACACGACCGCCCCGGTATTCTCTCCATGGCAAATGCCGGTCCCGGAACCAACGGCAGCCAGTTTTTCATCACCCATGTCCCCACCCCCTGGCTGAACAACAAGCATACCGTTTTCGGCCATGTTGTATCCGGACAGGATGTGGTTAATGCAATCAGAAAAGGCGATACCATTACAAAAATTGAAATTATCAGGATCGGCGACAAGGCAAAATCCTTTAAGACCGACCAGAAGGCCTTCGACAATCTGCTTAGCGGGCTTGAAAAGGAAAAAGCCGAAAAAGCAAGAATGCAGCAGGAAAAAGATATGGCCGTTATCAAAGAGAAATGGCCGAATATCACAAAAACAGATTCGGGCTTAATGTATCAGATAGTAACTCCCGGAAAAGGCACTAGAAAACCCAACCGGGGAGATATGGTGACAGTTCATTATACCGGCACCTTCCTTGACGGCCGTAAATTCGACAGCTCGGTTGACAGGGGGAAGCCCTTCCAATTTCCTGTTGGGACCGGCCGGGTGATCAAAGGCTGGGATGAGGCAATGCTTGATATGACAAAAGGGGAAAAGAGAATTCTCGTTATTCCGCCGCACCTGGGATACGGCTCCAGAAAAAGAGGCCCCATACCTCCGAACTCCACCCTGGTCTTTGAAGCGGAATTGATTGATTTTTAATGTAAAATTGAAAATGTAAAATGTAAAATTACAGATACTAACCAATAGGTTAATTGAAGAATAAAATAAAATACTGGGAAATGCCTCAATCTGTATACTTACCTTTTTCAATTCTCAATTCTCAATTTAAGTATTAGCTGACTTCTGTCAGCTAATACTTAAGTCCAACTCTTTGCCTTACAAGATCCAGGGTCGGGGCTGCTTTTTCCCTTGCCTTCCAAGCCCCTTGCGCAAGAATCCCTTTAAGATGCTCTGTATCCTGCAGCAGCTCAGCTCTCTTCTTGCGGGCCTCCCGGAAATGCTCCTCAATGAGATCCACCAGCTCCAGCTTGATATAGCCGTATGCAGCACCGCCCTCCAGATAAAGTTTTCTCACTTCCGCCAGCCTGTCGGCAGGGGCAAAGAGTTTAAAGATATTGTAGAGATTGCAGGTATCGGGGTCTTTGGGGTCCTCGACCGGGGTTGAATCGGTCTGGATTGCCATCACCCGTTTCTTGAGCTGTTTTCCCTCCAGAAAAATCGGGATGGTATTATTATATGATTTGGACATTTTCTGGCCGTCTATACCCGGCACTGTTGCAACATCCTCTTCTATTGCCGGTTCCGGAATAACAAATGTCTCGCCGAAAATATGATTGAACCGTATGCCGATATCCCGTGCCACTTCCAAATGCTGTTTCTGGTCTTTACCCACCGGGACGATTTCCGCCTGGTAGAGCAGGATGTCAGCCGCCATTAAAACAGGATAGGAAAACAGGCCGTGGCTTGGGGCAATACCCTTGGCGATTTTATCCTTGTAAGAATGGCAGCGCTCAAGAAGCCCCATGGAAGTAAACGTGGACAATATCCAGGTCAGTTCCGTTACCTCAGGCACATCGCCCTGAACCCAGAAGATACACCTCTCGGGATCGAGCCCCAGAGCCATGAAATCCGCCGCCGCTTCAAGGGTACCCATGGCAAGCTTTTCCTGGTCATGCACCGACGTCATGGCATGCAGGTTCACAATGAACGCATAGAGCTCACCCTTTTCCATATTTCTGATCATGGGCAGCATCATGCCGAAATAATTTCCTATATGCAGTTGGCCCGAAGGCTGAATACCTGACAGTATTTTCATTCAATTATCCTTTGAAATTAACAGATTCACATAAAATTTTCAGGGCCGAAACAGACTACTCATTGTCGGCGAATGCTATATTCTTTTAGCAGAAGATAATTAATAAACAATAATTTTTTATATTTTCTTATAAATTCTCTGCCAATCGATATGATTGTCCGAGGGCAAGGAGCAAGGAGGAAAAATAGCGGAGCGTACAAAAGGTACGTGAGCATATTTTTCCGACGCAGCAACACCGCCATCGGGCAATCTATCGGTTGGTATTGATAATAAAAAAGGAGGACGCGGGCAATCTCCGCATCCTCCTTCAGGTTTTGGTATTTAATTTATCAGGTCTTTTCTTGTAACTTACTTAACCTCCTCAAAATCGGCATCAACAACATCCTCGTCTGTTCTGCCTTCACCGGCCGGGCCTCCGCCTGCCTCAGGCCCGCCGCCTGCCTGCTGCCCGGTCTGCTCCTGAGTCGCTTGTGAATACATGATCTCAGCCAGCTTGTGTGAAGCCTGGGTAAGGGACTCGATACCCTTTTTCAGCTCATCGACATTGTCACCTTTCTCAAGAATCTTTTTCAGGGACTCGATTTCCTCTTCAACCTTGGACTTGGTTTCAGCATCCACTTTATCTCCAAGATCTTTCAGGCTTTTCTCTGTAGCATACACCAGAGAGTCGGCCTGGTTCTTTGTCTCGACCAGTTCCTTGCGCTTCTTGTCCTCATCCGCATGCAGTTCGGCATCCTGCTGCATCTTATTGATTTCATCTTCGGACAGACCGCTGGAAGCCGTTATCTTGATCGACTGTTCCTTGCCGGTACCCATATCCTTTGCCGATACATGCAGTATACCGTTGGCATCCAGATCGAAGGTTACCTCGATCTGCGGGACACCGCGAGGTGCCGGGGGGATATCGGTTAATTCAAAACGTCCGATGGTCTTGTTATTGGCTGCCATCTCCCTTTCTCCCTGCAGTACATGGATTGATACTGCCGGCTGGTTGTCAGCCGCGGTTGAAAAGATCTGGCTTTTCTTCGTAGGTACGGTGGTGTTTTTCTCAATGAGCTTGGTAAACACACCTCCCAGTGTTTCGATGCCCAGAGAGAGCGGCGTAACATCCAGGAGAAGAACATCTTTAACATCTCCCCGGAGTACACCACCCTGAATAGCAGCACCGACAGCAACCACCTCATCCGGATTCACGCCCTTATGGGGTTCCTTGCCGAAGAGTTCCTTCACCTTGGCCTGGACCTTGGGCATTCTCGTCATGCCGCCCACCAGGATAACCTCGTCGATATCAGAGGCGGAAAGTCCGGCATCTTTCAGGGCTATTTTGCATGGTTCTACGGTACGATCTATCAAATCCTCAACCAGGCTTTCAAGTTTGGCCCTGGTAAGCTTGATATTGAGATGCTTGGGACCGGAGGAGTCTGCGGTGATAAAGGGAAGGTTGATGGTGGTTTCCATGGTTGTGGAAAGCTCCATTTTGGCCTTTTCGCCTTCTTCCTTCAACCGCTGCAGGGCCATTTTGTCCTGGCGCAGATCAATGCCCTGGTCGCGCTTGAATTCATCCGCGAGCCAGTTGACGATGCGCATATCAAAATCCTCGCCACCGAGGAAGGTGTCGCCGTTAGTTGATTTTACTTCAAAGACACCATCGCCAATTTCCAGGATGGAAATATCAAACGTCCCGCCGCCGAGGTCAAAAACCGCAATTTTCTCTTCCCCTTTCTTGTCCAGGCCATAGGCAAGCGAGGCAGCAGTCGGTTCGTTTATGATCCTCTGGACATTCAATCCGGCAATCCGACCAGCATCCTTGGTGGCCTGCCGCTGACTGTCGTTGAAGTATGCCGGCACGGTTACAACCGCGTCGGTCACCTTTTCGCCGAGATATTCCTCAGCGGTCTGTTTCATCTTGGTAAGGACCATGGCTGAAATTTCCGCCGGAGTATAAACCTTTCCCTCGACTTCCACAGCGGCATCACCGTTTTTACCTTCGACAATCTTAAAAGGACTGACCTTAATTGATTTGGCAACTTCAGGGTCAGTAAATCTACGCCCGATCAAACGTTTAATCGCATATAGAGTGTTTGTCGGGTTTGTGACAGCCTGCCGTTTTGCCACCTGTCCAACCATACGTTCGCCACTATCTGAAAAAGCAACTATGGAAGGTGTTGTCCTGTTGCCTTCCACATTTGCAATAACCTTCGGTTCTCCACCCTCCATAATGGCAACACAAGAGTTCGTGGTGCCCAGGTCAATACCTATTATCTTACTCATTCTTATATTCTCCTTGTATATCTATCTCTACTCTAACATTATCATAAGGTACTTAAGTTAATGGGCCGTTTCATGAATAAAAACATACAGATTACAATGTGCACTATCTCCCTGTTGTCAAGAGCCGCTTGCAACAGGTTTTGAGACAATTACTTTTGCAGGCCGCAGCAGCCTGTCCTTATAAAAGTAGCCTTTCTGAAACTCCCGCAGAACCTTGTTAGGTTCCATCTTATCGGTTTCCTCCATGGCTAATGCTTCATGTATGTTCGGATCAAAGACCTCTCCGACACTTTCTATGGCCTTCACCCCGAATTTTTCGAGAGTTGCCATCAGGCCGTCCCTTGTAAGTTCAACACCCTGCAGCAGACTCTCAATACTGTTGGACTCCTGGGCCTGAGCCATTGCCCGTTCAATATTATCCATACCCGGCAGCAGTTCCTTTAAAATGTTTTCCTCGGCATATTTCAGGGAAATATCCCTCTCCCGCTCCAGCCTTTTTTTGGTGTTATCAAAATCAGCCGCAAGACGCAGGATCTTTTCTTCACTTTCCTGCAGTTTGCCTCTGGCTTCTTCAAGTGCCGCAGCCAGATCCTGTTCCCCAGCCTGGACATCTTCTGATTCTTTTACAGGCTCATCAGGAACAGAAGAATCCGCCTTTTTCTTTTCTTTTGCTGTCACTCAATCCTCTCCGTGCACTGTTATGAAATATATGGGGCTGTAAAGTATTAACCTCTTGAAAACCCTATGCATCTTTGGATATTTCTCACATTAAGTTGAGGGGAACAATAAGTATGGCCCTACCCCTTGTCAAGGCGATGGTCAAACAAAAAAACCTCTCCAGCCATAAAGACTGGAGAGGTTGGTTTTATAAAAAATATATAGGTTATTCTTATCAGCTGGAAATATATTTTTTTATGGAATCGGCAATTATATTAAATATCTTTCTGAACCTGTCTTCGTCAGTTTCCAGTAAAGTGGAACGAAACCCCTGCAGTTCGGTGGCAAATGAGGACAGAGGTACCACGCATACACCGGTCGCCCCGAGGAGATAATAGACAAAACGCTTGTCCAGGGAAACATCAGGCTGGTTTACCAGTGATTCAACAAATGTCCTGACTTCCTTATTTTCAATGGGCAGGGTCTGTCTGCTGTTCAAAACACCGTCATTGAACACCACGCTCATGTAGAATGCACCATTTGTTCTGTTTACCAGGATACCCTCCACATCTTTCAAACAGTCATAGCCGATATTTGATAATTTTTCATAGCGTTTGATCCGCTTTTCGAGATATTCCGGATATTGCGGATGTGTCACCACCTTGGGCATAACAAGCTGGGGAAGTGTAGTTGAGCAGACCTCCAGCATTTTGGCATTCAGGATTGACTGAACATACTGTTCAAACAAAGGATCATTATGGCCGTTATACACCTCGATCCAGCCGCAACGCGAGCCGGGCCAGGGCATCTCCTTGGAAATCCCGCGCATGACTATGGCCGGTACATCATCAATAAGATCTGAAAGCGGCAGGGTTGTCTGACCGTTATATATAATGTTGATGTATATCTCGTCGCTGATAACAAAGAGGTCATATTTCTTGGCCAGTTCAACCATACCCTTGATTATCTCAACAGGATATACCGCTCCTGTGGGGTTGTCCGGATTGATTATCAGGATGCCTGCTACAGCAGGATTGTATTTAATGCGCTTCTCCAAGTCATCAAGATCGGGATACCAGTGATTATGTGGATCAAGTTTGTAGGTAACCGGCCTGTCACCGGCATGGGCGGCTTCTGCCGAAGAATGTGTCGTATAGCTGGGGGTGGGCACAACCACCCGGGCCGTCCTTTTGAGAAAACCGAAAACCTTGCTGATGGCATCACCGAGCCCGTTAAAGAAAATGATATCGTTCGGACCGATCTGAACCTTGCCCCGCATGTTCGTCTGTTCCGCTATGAATTTTCTCGTCTCAAGAATACCGCGTGTCGGACTGTAGCCATAGGTCGCATCCTCCTGGACTGTTTCCGAGACAATATCTTTCATCCACTGGGGCATTTGCTCCCCTTTGGCCACAGGGTCACCAATATTCTCCCAGTAAGTCCTCATCCCCAATTCTTCCAGTTTTTCACCGACAGCTACTATGTTACGGATCTCATAAGTCAGCTCTCCGGCACCTATATGAACAATATTTGTCCTCATCCTATGTATTTCCTTCGACGTTCTTTATATCCAAAATTAAAAAGTTAGCTTATTCTCAATATTTGTTTTAAACAAACCGGGCGAACACTAAATTCCAGTGTCCGCCCGGTATTAAGTATACCTTCCTATCTATAAAAAATGTTAATAAC
>JAFDCR010000184.1 GCA_019312685.1 Deltaproteobacteria bacterium
GAATAGGTATGGATGCACTCAAGGGCACAGGCAGTGAGCATCAAGGTGTCCGGGAATCCATCTTCATAATCCCGGATGGATTCCGCTGCTGCAAGACAGAGGATGGGCCTCACCCTTTTGCCGCCGGCAAAAATGCTGTAGCGCATGGCTTTAATATGTTCTGCAAGAGTTCCCTGTTCCTCTGTCAGGAAGGTTTCAAGCGCAGAATCAACCTGTTTGCGCCTTGCTGTTAAATACTGCCTGATATCCATTATTCGTCTTCGGTGTCGTCATTGTCAAATGCAACAGGTTCAAGAGAGTCATCTTTTTTGATAAGAATTTCAACCTTTCTCTGGGCATCGCTGAGTTTGGCGTTGCAGTACTCGGCAAGTTTTATCCCCTCATCAAAGTATTTTAGGGAATCCTCCAACGGCAGATCGCCTTCTTCCAACTCCCTGGTAATCTGTTCGAGTCTGGCCAGGGCTTCCTCAAATGATTTTTTTTTCATGACTCGCCACATGTGGCTCTGTGGAACATGATATCCGGTATGTTTTTGTATGCTTCCAAAGCGTTACCATTTGATTGTATTCGTAACCTTTATTCTTACCAGTAAATTAATGCGACACAGAGAGATTCATTTTTTTAATAAAAAAGGAGTCAATGTGACCTGAGAAACGGGGTTAGCGTTAAAACGGTCAATAATAAATGATTCACGGCTGATCATCAACGACTTTACAAAAAAATCATGACTGTGGTAAATATGCTGAATTGTATCTCCCGGCAGGTCCTTGGCCTAAAAGGGGTGAAACCAAGTTTTTGTCCGGGATTTTTTTCGATAATAAACTGAAATTTTTCAGCTGCTATAGGTTTCATAACCTGGGTTATTCTGGATGTTGTCTGATTATATTGAGCGTTTTGTTGCCTGGTTGACAGATGAGAGGGGATATTCTCCCCATACCGTAATCAGCTACCGGAGAGATATGGATGAATTTGCCTCTGTTGCAGGAAAGAATCTCAATGTAAAGGATATCAATACGCAGGTCATCCGCAATTTTGTTTACAGTCTGAATATCAGGAACAAAAGCTCCTCTGTGGCAAGAAAGTTGTCTGCCCTCAGAACGTTCTTTAAATTCCTGGAGCAGGAAAACCTGATTGAAAAAAATCCCATGGGGGCCATCGCCAGACCGAAACAGGAACAGCATATCCCGGTATTTCTTTCAGTGGATGAGGTGTTTTCCCTGTTGGAAGCTCCTGGAGCAGATGAGAGTTTTGGGGCCCGTGACCGGGCAATGCTGGAACTGTTGTACTCAACCGGTATGCGGGTGTCGGAACTGGTAGACTGTAATATGGCACACCTTGATTTTGATGATGAAATGGTTAGGGTTAGAGGCAAAGGCAACCGGGAGCGGCTTGTTCCCATGGGTGATCCTGCCCGCAGGGCCCTTAAAGATTATTTTATCCAGCGGGAAACCCAGGTGAGAAAACGTATACAGCAGGGAAAGAAGTTTGACGGAGAGGCCGTGTTTTTAAACAGCCGGGGAGGCAGGCTTACCACCCGGAGTGTTGAAAGGTTGATAGCTGATTACGGCCGGAAAGCGGGGATCGACAAACCTGTTACGCCGCATGTACTCCGGCATTCCTTTGCAACGCATCTGCTTGAGATGGGGGCGGATATGCGCTCAGTGCAGGAATTGCTTGGACATGCGAGCCTGTCAACTACGCAGAAATATACCCATCTGGATATGGTGCACCTGATGAAGGTGTATGATAAGGCCCACCCCAAGGCCAGGAAAAGGTAAGGAAGAGCGGGAAAATCGATTCCTGCAGGTAAAAAATTTGAAAATGGTGAAAAAGTGGAAACACGTTCAACGACAATAATTTCAGTGAGGCATAAAGGTAAGGTGGTAGTTGCCGGTGACGGACAGGTAACCATGGGCAATACGGTTGTCAAACACGAGGCCCGCAAGGTAAGACGGCTTTACGACGGTAAGGTTATAACGGGTTTTGCCGGAGCAACAGCCGACGCCTTTACTCTTTTTGATAAACTGGAACAGCGGTTAGAGCAATATAAGGGGAATTTGATGCGTGCTGCGGTCGAACTTGCAAAAGACTGGCGGACAGATAAAATCCTGCGGCGGCTTGAGGCATTTCTCATAGCTGTTGACAAAGATTCTTCACTACTGCTTTCCGGTTCAGGAGATATAATCGAGTCGGATGACGGCATCCTGGCGATCGGCTCGGGAGGTCCGTTTGCCCAGGCTGCAGCCAAGGCTTTGCTCAAGCACAGTGAACTGGAGGCTGAGGGTATCTGCCGTGAGGCCATGGAGATAGCCGCCTCTATCTGTATCTATACAAATGAAAATATTGTTGTTGAAACGCTTTAGATCAATTGTGAGAAAATTGAATATGGCAATTAGAGAAAAAATTCAATTCACGGTCGAGTCATTCCCGCGTAGGCGGGAATCCAGATTAGGTGTAATATATTTAAAAGACTGGATCGGAGTCTCCCGCTGGTCGCTTACCTCCCGTTTTCAAGGGAATGACAATCCATGTTTACCCTGGAGTTTTTTGCACTAATCATTTTGGAATTTAACTTAAATATGAATGAATCAAAAATATATAAAGGATAACTTTGAGCGGTATGGAATTATTATCAGATACAAAACACACGGATGATCTAAAAACATTAACCCCAAAAGATACTGTCAGTGAACTCGACAAATATATCATCGGACAGGATGAGGCGAAAAAGTCAGTAGCGATCGCCCTTAGAAACCGTTGGCGCAGGCAACAGGTCCCACCGCCGTTGCGGGACGAGATTGCTCCCAAAAATATCATAATGATCGGCCCCACTGGTGTAGGTAAAACAGAAATTGCCCGAAGGCTTGCCAACCTTGCCCAATCCCCGTTTTTGAAGGTTGAAGCATCGAAATTTACGGAGATCGGCTACGTCGGACGTGATGTGGAATCAATGATCCGTGATCTCGTTGAACTGGCGATTAATCTGGTGAAAAAAGAGGAGCGGC
>JAFDCR010000185.1 GCA_019312685.1 Deltaproteobacteria bacterium
ATGCCTGTGTTATGCGGCGGGTTTATGAAATGGGGTTTCCCATCATCCAGATCGGCATCCGCAGCCTTTCGCAGCAGGAGGATATTTTCCGCCGAAAGCATAACATACCCTGCCTTGAAGCTGAAACAATATACCGCGACTGCATACCAGCTGAGGTTCTGCCCCGGGACTTCCCGGAAAATATTTATATAACCTTTGATGTTGACTGTCTAGATCCGTCGATCATGCCGGCAACAGGAACGCCTGAACCGGGCGGCCTGAACTGGTACCAGGTAGTTGACCTGCTCGAAAAGGTTGCTGACGGCAGAAACATCTGCGGTGCTGATGTAGTCGAACTGGCACCCAGGGAAGGCCTGCATGGAGCGGATTTTACCGCGGCAAAACTTGTCTATACCCTGATCGCCCTTATCAATAAAAACGCATAGGTTTCCCGGACAGAAAAGTGAAAAAAACACCAGATATTGAACCTGATGCAGCCGCAGCCTGGTCCGTGGATGAAGCCCGTGAGATGTACGGTATTAACCGATGGGGTTTACGGTATTTCGACATTAACGAAGCCGGTGATGTGGTTGTCACACCCCTGAAAGAAAAAGGAACCAGTATCAGAGTCCTGGATGTGATCAGGGAGGCCCGTGAACAGGGACTGCATTTCCCCATGCTGATCCGTTTCCAGGATCTGCTGCGTGACCGGGTCGACAGAATAAATGCGGCTTTTAGAAGCGCCATTAAAGAATTCGAATACCAGTCGGATTATCGCGGCGTCTATCCCATCAAGGTTAACCAGTTGCGGGAGGTAGTTGAAGAAATCATTGATGCCGGCAAGCCCTACCACTACGGCCTGGAGGCAGGATCCAAGCCCGAACTTTTCGCTGCTCTTGCCTACCATAAGGATCCGGAAAGCCTGATCATCTGCAATGGCTATAAGGACCACCGCTATATCAAGACCGCCCTGATCGGGATGAAACTGGGCAAAAAAGTTGTCCTGGTGATCGAGAAGGTGGAAGAAGCGAAAAGTATTATTGCGCTGGCTAAAAAGTACAAGCTCGAACCGACATTGGGCATCCGGTTAAGACTGGCGAGTAAAGGCCAGGGAAAGTGGTACGGCAGTACCGGCGATGAAGCAAAGTTCGGCCTGACTGCGACTGAGATTCTTCAAACGTCCAATCTCCTGAAAGATGCGGGTATGGCCCATTGCCTGAAACTTGTTCATTTCCACATAGGTTCGCAGGTTCCCGATATTCTGGCCATAAAAAAGGCGACCAGGGAAGCTGCTATGTACTATGCAAAGCTGAAAAAAACAGGACATGATCTTGAATTTCTCGACGTCGGAGGCGGGCTTGGCGTGGATTATGACGGCAGCCGCTCCACATTTCATTCATCGGTCAACTACTCGCTTAACGAGTATGCCCGTGATATCGTTTATAATGTCATGGAGATCTGTGACCTTGAACAGGTTCCCCATCCGGTGATTATAAATGAAAGCGGCCGGGCGGTGGTCTCACACCATTCCTTGCTGGTTGTTGAGACCTTTGGCCATATAAAGAAGACACCTGATTCCCCAAAAATTGAGAAACCCCGGATAGAGCACCGGCTGGTTGAAGATGCCTGGCATGCATATGCAAATATTAATCCGGGCAACCCGCTGGAGGCTTATCATGATGCCCTTCACCTCAAAGAAGAGGTACAGACCCACTTCGGCCTCGGCCTTATCGATCTTGAGGTCAAAGCGGAAGTGGAGAAGCTTTTCTGGCTGATAGGTGAAAAAGTCCTCCGACATTATGAAGGCGCAGAGTATATTCCCGAAGAAATCATGGAGCTTGAGAACCTGTTAAGCAGCCAGTATCTCTGTAATTTCAGTGTGTTCCAGTCACTGCTGGACCATTGGGGGTTCGGGCAGCTCTTCCCGATAATGCCGCTGCATCGCCTTAATGAGCAGCCCACGGAACGCGGCACCCTGGTGGATATCACCTGCGATTCGGACGGCAAGGTATCAAAATTCATCAGCCATTATGAAGAGGGCATTGAAACCCTGCCCTTACACAAACTCAACAGCGAACCATACTATCTCGGCTTTTTTCTGACAGCCGCTTATCAGGATATCATGGGGGATCTCCATAACCTGTTCGGCAGGGTGAATGAAGCCCATGTCTTTCTCGATGAAGATGAAGAATCCGGTTACTATATTGAGGAAACTATCGAAGGTACTTCCATGGGACGGGTATTAAGTATGGTTCAGTATGATGCCAGGGAACTGGCCCGCCGTATGAAAAAACAGTTTGACCGGGCAATTAAAGATGACCGCTTAAAGCCCAGTGAAGGTATGCGGCTGCTGAATGAATATGAACAGGGCTTAAAAGAGTATACTTACCTCGATTTGGAATAAAGAGATTTGCGGCTCTTAATGATTCTCAGGTATTGTGTATTCCTGAAGATTGCTGCAAAATAAAAAATGGATCTTCGCCTGCGCGGGGATGACAAACCATTAAACACAGTCACTCCCGCGTAGGCGGGAGTCCAGGTAATCAAAACCTGAAAATAGTTTATAGCCATAAAGATTTTTTATTTTTTTGAAGTATAGTTTATTAGAGAAAAAAATCCCCTCTGGTAATATTTTTACAAAAGCCAGGACAGGAACATATATGAACGGTTCATTTGAATTCTGGAAGTTTCTCGCCGGTTTGGGGATTTTTCTCTTCGGAATGTTCATGCTTGAAGAGTCCCTGAGAATTTTATCGGGCAAGGCCTTCAGGCGCATGATCCGCCTTTATACCAACGGCCGGTTCAGGTCCATCGGCAGCGGCACCCTGGTTACCGCAATCCTGCAGAGCAGTTCCGCCGTTTCGCTCATGGTCCTGGCATTTGTCGGGGCCGGTGTCATGAGCATGCAGAATGCCATCGGGGTCATCATGGGCTCCAATATCGGCACAACCCTGACGGTCTGGATCGTTGCCATTATCGGCTTCAAGATGAAGATCGAAAGCTTTGCCCTGCCCTTCATCGGTATCGGCGGTATCGGGCTCATCTTTTTTGATTCCACTGAGAAACCCTTCCAAGTGTGCCGGTTGTTTATCGGCTTTGGCTTTCTTTTTCTCGGACTTGATTATATGAAAACCAGCGTTGAGGGTGTCGGGCAGTCCTTTAACCTGAACAATTTCCCGGACTACGGTCTCTGGGTTTATCTTATTGTCGGCACCCTGTTCACTGCCGTTATGCAGGCAAGCGCCGCCAGTATTGCCGTGGTTCTGACCGCTCTGCACAGCGGTTTCATCACCTTTGACATCGGTGTTGTCATGGTGATCGGCGCCAACATCGGCACCACCATCACGGTAATCCTGGGAACCATCGGCGGTGTACCGGCCAAAAAAAGGGTCGCCCTCAGTCACCTTACCTTCAATATCATCACCGGTATAGTTGCATTTGTCAGTATCAAAGTACTTGTATGGATCGTTGCTGCCATGATTGACATCAAGACAAACGCCGTCATGGGCCTGGCCCTGTTCCACACCCTGTTCAATATCATCGGAGTCATCCTGTTTCTACCCTTTACAGGCCTGCTGGCAAAACTGCTGTACAGGGTCTTTCCTGACTTCAAGCCGGTACTTACGGTCTACATAAACAATACCCCGATTGAAATCATCGAGGCTGCAACGTCGGCCTTGAGAAATGAAATTATCCATCTGTTGCATGAATGTCAGAATTACGGGCTGCGGCTGCTCAGGATCGATAAAAAGTCGGTGTTTGACGACGACCTGCCGCTGGAGAAAAGCTCCAAGAAAAGGGTATCCCTGGACGGTCTGTACGAAAAAATAAAAATGCTGCATGGCGAGATTTTCACCTACTACTCAAAGCTGCAGAGCCGCAGGCGTGAAGAAACCGAGGTCAAGGAGCTGGAGAGGATGGTATTCGCATCCCGTAACATCATGAATTCCATCAAGAATTTCAAGGGAATTCGTCATAACCTTGATGACTTTAACGGTTCAGACACAGACTACCTGAATGAACAGTACAGCAGGTTCCGGAAACGGCTGATGAAACTCTACACCGTGATGCGGGGAATACAGAAAAAAGAAGACCGGGAAGAGCAGTATCACGACCTGCTGAAAACATTCGTCAAGATCGAGGAGGCGGACAAGAGGTTCATTAACGAGACAATCAGTGCTGCGGCCGAGGGCAGGATACCGGAACTGGAAATCTCATCC
>JAFDCR010000186.1 GCA_019312685.1 Deltaproteobacteria bacterium
ATTTCAACAAGCCCGCTTCCGAACTTGATGATCTTGAAAGCGCCTTCATTGCGGGCAGTGTTAAAAGACCCAACTACTACAATCCATTCATCCAGGAAAACCAGGAGATGGCAGCCCTGGCAATGGAGCGGGCAAAACAGCGGGCCGGATATGTCCTGCGGCAGATGCTGAAACTCAGGATGATAAGTTCCTCCCAGTATGAAAAATATATGCAAAGGGATATTGCCTTTGAGCAGGGGAAAATGTTTTTCCCGCTGAACACCCTTATGGATTTTGTAAAATCGGGTCTGTCCCTTCCAGAGGTCGAGGAGGCCCTGGCAGCCCACGGTATTGATAACATTTCAACATCCGGTATAAAAATCTTTACCACCGTCGATAAAGACTTGCAGGAAAGGGCCTTTTACGGACTGCGCAAGGAACTGTCAAGGCTCAGCATCAGACTTAACGGCTATGTCCATGAAGAGGTACAGGAATTCTATGGAACCCTTACCAAGGCAGGAGACTTGGACCTGCATGAAACCGGTTTTCTCATGGGAAGGATATCAGCCGTTGATATTTCCGATGAACCCTCTATTACCGTATCTCTTGGCAAACTGGGAGGAAAACAGAACCTGACAGGAACCATTGACCGTTCAGGCATACTTCCTGTTATCGATTCTCTGGTAAAATGGGAAAAACAGCGCTGGACGCAATCCCAGCCGGACGATCTCAAACGCTTCCTTGAGGGCCTGAATGTCGGCGACAGGATTTTCGTATCTGTCAGAGAAATTGACAGGATCAACAATACAATTCTCCTTGATCTGGAAAAGTATCCCCGCATTCAGGGGGGGGTTGTCGCTCTGAAGGACGGTGTCATTCATGCCATGGTGGGAGGCATGGAGAACCATTTTTACAACCGCGCCGTTGCGGCCAAACGTCCGATGGGTTCAGTAATTAAGCCGCTGGTATATACGGCCGCTCTCCAGCTCGGTTGGAACAGCATTGATGCCCTTGACAATGAGAGGAATCTTTTCGTTTATCAGAAGCAGGCCTATTTCCCTCGGCCGGACCATGAAAGTCCCCATAAACAGGTCTCAATGAACTGGGCCGGGGTGCATTCCGAAAATGTGGCAACTGTCTGGCTTCTCTACCACCTCTGCGACCAGCTGATACCGGCGCAGTTCAAAGAGTTGATCTCGCATCTTGATCTTGACCGCAGGGAATACGAATCGCATGCCGGTTACAGGCGGCGGCTCCGTGACACTCTCGGCATTCTTATAGACAAAGAACAATTGTATCGGGCCGCCTTCAGGCAGGCAGTCATAAATCTGGAACCGGATATGATCTTCAGCGGCAAACTGGAGGAATACAGGTATCTGAAAAAAATGCATTACGGTGCTGATTTTGCAGATTTCCGGAAGGAACTCCGGTTTCTTGAAGGAGCTGCATATGACTCCACAACCCGCCGCCAGTTTGATGCTCGAAAGGAAAGAAAAATCCGGGAACAGATCCTCAGGAACAATTATCTCGAGCATATGGCTCTTTTACGGGAAATTGAATTCCTGCGAAATAGCTTATTCGGACAACAGGCAACCGGCTACGACCAGATATCTCCTAATTTACTGGGGTCTTTCTACCTGGATATGAAAACCGACCATATTATCTATGCAACAAAACCCGATGAAGAAGGCTTCTGGCAGCCACTCGGTCCGGCAGATATCCGCAAGCGATTGCATCCCCTGTCACTGGCTAGATTCCGGGAAAACTTTCAGAATGATTTCTGGGACAATATTTTCATTGAGGGACGGGTAAGCTGCTCGACCATGAAAATACTCAATAAATACGTCCAGACTGAATATGAACAACTGGCCTCGCTTCCCCCTTACAGTTTTGAGGTTTTATCCCGGATTCCTGATTTTCGTGTTTTGGCCGGTCTGCGTTATGTTACTGCACTGGGGAAAGCACTCAACATCAGGAGCCAGCTGGAGCCGGTTCTTTCATTCCCCCTGGGATCGAACGTCATCTCGCTCCTCGAGGCTGCCTGGGCATACCAGGCAATTACAATCGGTCATGTGACGAGGAGCGGCACGGATGACAGCCGTGATGAGCTGGCCATAATTGACCATATTGAGAATGCCGATGGCGAAACGATATTTGTGCCGGGAAAAAAGAATATCCGGGTTGTAGACGCCAGGACAAACCTGATGATCTGTGATATCCTGCGCAACATAGTCAAATTCGGTACCGGTCGATATGCTGATAAAAATATCAGACTCCACAGCTTTGATCCTGAAGTCGAGCAACAGCTCAGACAGTTCAATATGCCTGTTCCTGTAATTGGAAAGACCGGTACGGCAAACCGTTTTACCAACTCGGCCTTTGCCGGAGTGATCCCGGGGCCGCACGAAGACAAAACCGGCTTTGCCGTACAAAACGGCTACACGCTTACGGCTTATGTGGGATTCGACAATAACGATCCAATGGTAAGGCGCTCCACTCATATCACGGGCTCAAGCGGTGCCCTGCCCGTTTGGACCAGAATGGCAAATGATATTCTCATTGAAAAAGACTTTGGAGACCAGCTGGACTTGGTGGACCTGGCCTTTTCGGTCGATCCCCTGACCGGAGAATCGGGCTTGCGCCTTATCCAACCTGACCTGGAGCAGAAAAGTATCATTGTGGACTCCGGCAATGGTTTGCCTTTGGACAAACTGAACAATGAAGGTGCAACAGATTCCCCGGAAGGGAAGGTTCTCACCTTCGGCACATTGCTTCCCAGCGGAGAACTGGAGCCGGTCAGATCCTTTCAGCCCTTCTGGAGCAACTGATTTCCCGATTTGTCCCTTCAGTTTCCATGGTCCTTCCTCCCTACCAGACACTTCCGGGGATTAAATCATAAACCCGTTCATACCAGCCTTAATACTTGCATAATTGACATATTCTGTTTTTATAGATAAAAAACAGAAATTTAATTAATAGATTATCCCGGACTGCCTTAAAAAGGATCCGGGTTCATCTATTTTATTTTTCACAAAAGAAGGGACTTAGCGGAAATGCTCATGGCTATATTGAGAAATCTGGAAATCTTGCTTGTTGCCGTTTTTGTTACTTACCTCTTAAGCGGCTGCGGCTCCAAACCCACCGGAGCAGGCGCAGACCAGGCTGCACCCCCTGTTTCCAGGGCCGGGACAATTCAGCAGAATCGGGAAATACCCCCTGCCCAACCAAAGCCGACCGGACAGACTGCCGAACCCGCTGCCCGGGTTTCTTCAGAGCGATCAATATTTGCCCCTAAAGAATCTGTCCTCCTGAGTGAAAGTGTGCCTGTAAGTGATACAGACATGAAATTTGTCCAGCAGCGCCTTCATGAATACAAGATAAAACTTGACCAGTGGCTGCAAATTTCCGCGGCTGAGGAAGAGAGCAAGCTGGCCGCCGAGCTTTCACCAAGGGGTATTGAATGCGTTAAACTGCTTGAGAGCATCCTGACCGGCTACGGTTCGCTTTATGCCGTAATGCAGCAGAACGAGACAGTTCCTGCTGACAAAAGAGAGTCCGTTGATCCCAAAGGCATGCAGCAGCTTGATATAGCTTTTCTCGAAAGCAGATGCGATGCAATACTGGCCATGGACACTGCAGCACGACGTGAATCAACCACAGAAGAACAGCAGTATTCATTTGCTGAAGCCCAGAAAATCATTAATTCACAAGTCAAAAATGAAAATTTTCATGAGGCGCTTCTTGGCTACTCAAGGCTGGCAATAGAGTATCCGGACCGGCAGCCCTCAATAACAACCCGGCTGAACTATGGCCTTGCACTGCAATATACGGGTCAGGTTGAGGCGGCAGCCAGACATTTTAATGCAATGCTCGATTCAGGAGAACTTGCCGTCGAACCAGTCAGTCTGCAACTTCAATTAGCCGATCTTCTCCTGGCAAGCGGTGAGATCTCTGCCGCTGAATTACACTATGAAAGGTTGATTCAGGCCCACAAGTCCATTGAAGCAGAAAAAAAGTGGACAATGGAACAGTTGGACTTCCTGCGTACAGTTGATCACAGCTCTGATGATATGATCGCATATACTAAACTCCTGCGTGAATTCCTCAACTATGATTATCGGCTGCACAATGCCGAGTTGAATGAAAAAATAAATACTTTTGCAACTGAATATACCGGCAGTCCCATTGCAGTAAGGGCCCTGAAACTTAAAGAGTTTAAAATAGCACAGTTGAATTTCTGGTTTGGCAAACAGTTGATCAAAATCGACTCCCTTATATATGAAAAGAAATTTAGCGAGGCGGCCGATTTTCTCAAAAACATTACAGAGTATAATCTGCCGGCCAACCTGCAGGCGGTTATTCAGAAAACATATTATGATATCGCCCAGGCCGAACTCAGGGAAAATGAAACACAGAAACGGCTTCAGGAAATGGAGTTGTATGGCCAGTGGGACACAGCAGTGTATCTCATGGATTCCCAACGCTACGACATGGCCATATCAGCCTTCGAGTCCCTGATGGGTACTAAACTGGAGGAACAGGCTGCAAAAAAAATAGTTGAAGCAGCCAACCTTGCAGCAGGAAAGATGCGAAGGGAGGCGGCAACACTTTTTATCCGGGCAGGAAAAACTCCTGATATTGAGGAAAAGAAGAAGCTTCTCCTTGAATCCCACAGGCTGTTAAATGAAATCCTGGTTAAATTTCCCCAGAGCGACCTGCTTGATAAGGTACGGCAGAATAATACCATCCTTGAAGAGCAGATCAGAAAAGTTGATCCTTCTCTGCTGGAAGCAGCAAAGGAAGCAAACTCGTAACCTCCGGTTAACGGCTCGAATCCTCAAAAAAAAGAATTTATCCCGCAGGCTGTTATTTTTTCCTGCTTCCCTCTTTCTCAAGGGCCAGAAGGGATTTTTTCAGGGGGATACCTCCGCCAAATCCGCCGATACTGTTATTGGCAACTACCCTGTGGCATGGAATAATTATGGGCAGGGGATTGGCTCCGCAGGCCGTCCCGGCGGCTCTGGCACCTTTGGGTGAACCGGCCAATTCCGCTAATCTCTGATATGTAATTGTTTCTCCATATGGTATAGCTGAGATATGCTGCCAGACCCTCTGCTGGAAACCGGAACCTGCATCGATAAACGGTGAATTTATTTCGATCGGCATGTTTGACTGTTTGCCGGAAAAATAGTCATTGAAAAGCTTATTGCGACTGAAGTCCTCCTGTTGAACTGTTTTAAAAAAAATTCTGTCATCCAGAGCGGCTAACTGCTTTTGGGCCCGATCATGCTTTGGGGCAGTAAAAGCCAGATGGATAATATTTTCTTCGGGCCCGACAAGACAGTAAATGGTAAACTTTCCATACCGGCAATGAATTGAGATAAATTCCAGGCCGGTCCCGGCGTGTGCCAACTTCTGCAAGTAGTTTTTTAATACATTTTTCATACTTAGATGATTTATATGTTTTTATTGACCGATGCAACCTCTTGAAAAAGAAATTCTGGAATTAATCCAACGGGAAAATCTTACCCGGAGCGGTGAGAAGGTGCTCATCGGAGTTTCCGGTGGGCCCGACTCCATAGGGCTTCTGCATGTTATGGTACAATTGGCGCCGGCCCTGAACATAACCCTGGCTGCTGCTTACGTCGATCATGGTCTCCGACCTGAAGAAACCGAGCAGGAGAAAAACCTGGTTGGGGCTGCAGCGGAAAATTTCGGATTGGACTTCTTCACCGGCAGTATCGATGTCCGGAATTATGCAAAAGAACAGAAGATTTCCATTGAACACGGCGCCAGGCTGCTGCGTTACGATTTCTTTAAGAAAACAGCCGCGGAATGGGGTGCTGCAAGAATTGCCGTAGGACACACTGCAGACGACCAGGCGGAAGAGGTCCTCCTGCGGCTTATCAGGGGGACGGCCCGAAAGGGACTTTCAGGCATGAAAACACTCAGGGACGGAAGAATTATCCGCCCTCTGCTGCGTACTCCCAAATCCATACTGCTTGCATACCTTGAATATAACTCCATCCGGTTCCTCCAGGACAGTTCCAACCTGGAAAACCATTATCTGCGGAACCGCATCAGAAATGACCTGCTGCCGTACCTGGCAGAACATTTCAATCCAGACATCCGGCAGACACTTATACGTACGGCCAATATCCTGCAGGACGAAGAGGAACTCCTTGAGAATATCACAGAGTCCGCTTTTGCAGAAATTGTTTCAACAATCCCAGAGACTCTCATGCAGGTTGAGGATATCAAGCGACATCAGGAACAATCAGAGAATCAGGAACTGAATATCAAACTTGACCGGTTCAACAGCGCTCCCCGTGCTGTCCAGAGAAGATTACTGGAAAAATTCTGCTGGATCATGGGCTGCAGTCCACAATCAAGACAGATTGAACATCTGCTGCAACTTGCCATACAAAATACACTTGGGAGCAGCCTCCATCTTTCCAATGGCCTGCGGGCAACTATAAATAAAGATCGGCTCTGCTTTACCTATCCTCTTGGACGTGGTCCGTTTCGCGGCAATATTTCGGCTGAGATTGAAACCGAGTTTCCTGAAATAAGTATACCAATACCCGGTATCTATGAGTTGCCCCAACTCGGCAAGAAACTCCTGGTGGAAAATGTTGCTGAATCTGACACCAAAACAGGAGAGATTTTCCCTACCGGACAACTTCTGGACTCCGCTCTTTTCTCATTTCCGCTTGTTTTGCGAGGGCCCAGGTCCGGCGACCGCTTTCATCCGCTGGGTGCACCCGGCAGCAAAAAAATCAGTAACTTTCTCAGTGACCAGAAAATCGAGCGGGCCGACCGGGGACTTGTGCCGATTCTCTGTGCCGATGAGTCAATCCTGGCCCTGCCAGGACTGCGGATCGATCACCGCTACAGGATTACGGAAAAGACGACTCATGTTATCAGGGTGTCATGGGAGGATCTAGCCTGATTGGACAGGGTATAGCTGCAGGATTTTGTGAGAAATTAAAACTCCCATGATGTTTTTATTCCTATGGACCGGCCTCGATCGTAACTCCACCAGGTATGCCAGCTATCGTAGGCCTGCAGCCTTGCTCTTCTGTCAAGGGTATTGAGAACATAGAGAGATACATCCAAATGTTCATCGAACAGATCTGCAAAGCGAAGATTGAAATTTAGCAAATGTTCACCATCGTACTCATCAGGATGGGTAGGTACAGCATACCAGGATGTAACCTTGGCATTGTCCATTTCCAAGTCGGCCCAACCGGTAACATTGGCATGTAAGGAAACTTTATCGGTAAACAAATACGTCAGACCGGCCGCGTATACATGGTGAGGGATACCTTGCAGGTAGTTTGACTTGCTGCCGAATGCATCTTCCTTTTCAGCGGTAGAATAACCATAGTTCAGGGAAAAGAGTAATTTCCCATCGAAAAAACCCTGTTTGAATAAAAGCTCAACACCTTCGGTGGTAATATCACCATCATTAATAAAACTACCCAGATTTGCATTATAGATAATGTTGTCATAAACCGTCATATGGAAAACACCGACGGACAGTTGGGTTTTTTCGGCTGCATACGTAAGGGCTATATCATGCGAGCGTACCTTTTGGGATTCTTTTGCACTACCATGTTTCGACAGGGATATCGCATAACTTTTACTCATCCCCGGTCGTATGTACCCGGTGTTATACATATATTTTGCAGTTATGGCGTCAGAGAATTTATAGATGGCAGCACCCCGAGGCATGATAACGCTCTTGGTTTCCCTGGGATCATTGTAATCAATTCGTATACCACCGATTAAGGTTAGTTTATCAGTGGCATAGAAGGTATCCTCAACATAGGCGCCGTAGGTGTAATCGGTTGTTTCCGCGTAAAGAAGTGTTCGTGCTTCAATATTGGGGTCGGCAGGAGGCTGGCCGGTATTTACATGAAAACGGAGAAATTCTCCCGGGCCTGCCTCCACAACTCTTGCTCTGGCTCCTGCTACAAGCGTATTCTTTTCATTTATATCCCAATTGAAAATAAATTCTAAACCTATTCCCTCTTCCGGAAATTTTTCTGTGCGGTTATGGATCGGTTCTATACAAACATCATTGGGGTCAGTGGGATCACAAATAAAATCCGACCCGTGATTCATCCCTGCTTCAACAACCTTGTCCCGCGTATAATCGATTTTTCTGGCGGTAAGCTTGGTCTCCAGGGTCATAGTGTCGGACAGTTCCGCATGATGGCCCAATTCCAGATGGATATCCTCAGCAGAATGGATAGATTTTTTATCCTGTACATCATGGTAGTTGGTAGACTGACTTGTGGTCCAGAAGGTGTACTTATTTTTTTCAGCAATATAGGCTTTAAATGTAAAATCCTTATATCTTACTTTTCCGTAAATTTCATAACTCGGGTAGATATGATTGAAGTTGCCGCGTTGATCATTCCAGGGAATTGATCCGCCGTCATGAACATAGTTTTTGTAGCCGAATTCTTCATTCCCAAAACCGTCGTTTTCAGCATATGTTATAGATAACAAGTATTCTCCCCAGTCATATTTTTTCCCGGAAAGAATATCTGCCTGCCGGTGGTTGTCTTCCGTCGAGACATTAACACTGGCAACATGCCCATCAATATCCCGGCCATCTTTTGTAATAATACTGATAATTGCCGTTGCTGCATCTGAACCCCACATGGTGGAGCCCGGTCCGGAGATGACTTCAACGCGCTTTATTTTCTCTAACCCTGGAAATAAATTCATATTGACAGCACCACCCTGGGCACTGTTATTCAATGGAATGCCGTCAAGCAGAAACAGGATTTTATCATATGAGTTAATACCCCGCGCTGCGATTCTCCATATCTGATCGGTCCTGGGATACACGTAAAACCCCGGGATAAATTTAACAAGTTCCATGAAATTACGGACACCGGTACGTTGAATATCTTCTGTGGTAAATACATAAACGGGAGAAGCTGCTTCAGCTATCCTCCCCGGACGTTTAGAGGGTGTTATCACCAGCTCATCCCATTCATAGAAGAGCATTAACTGTGCCACGGTTTCAGGCTCAAGTTCTGCAACTTCAACCGCATAAGACGTTGAACAGATAAATATGGACGCCAATAAAAGAAAAAAGATGCGGATCATGATCACACCCTCCCTGGCAAGCCTTTTGCCCTTTACAGCTTGCCATATCACCCGCGAAAAGCATGATTATCCTGTGTAATTAAGCACATACAGCGACGTTCAGGCTCACTGCCTAAGACCGGCCCAGTCTTTCCACCCCTGACTTATGTCAGGATTGGTTATATGGATATTTAACCCTAAACACAATATTACTAGTAAAAACACCTGAGTCAATATAATTTTTTCTGTTATTTCAGAAACATACCACATTGTGGTAATAGCAGGTACGGTTCTGGGCGATAAAATAAAATTTATTGAAAGATTATTTTTAACTTAGGCAATTGAAGGCGATTACGGTAGGGGTGATCTTGCCTGGAGAAAAGAATAAACTAACAAAAGGCCAGGCGCTTTTCACTGAATGGATGAATTAAAACCCCTGAAACCAACTCAAGCAATTTGACCAGCTGAAAACAAATCAAGGAAGCCAACTTTATGACCGAACGTCTCAACAGTTATTAATAGACAGTTTGTCAAAGATTCGCCAAAAAGATAAAATGATTATCCAGGCATAAGCATGACGAAAAGAAAATGTTAGGCTAAACTATATCTATACATGTTGCACATTATGCTAAG
>JAFDCR010000187.1 GCA_019312685.1 Deltaproteobacteria bacterium
AGGAAGAATTACTTTATATATTGACCTCACTTTATTTATTACTAACCTACCCGCATAGCATAACTGGGACCCACAAGCCAAGCTGGTGGTTTAAGGTTTATAATTAATATCTCCCCCTGGAAAAAGTCCTATCCCCAGGATGCCTGTCCATCTTGTTTCTTTTCCTGCTGCGATGCATTTCCTTTAAGGCTTGAAACCTCTGTGCACCTATAATTTCCCTGACTTCAAGGAGAAACCCGAAACGTTCTTTGGATAACTTTGCCCTGGCCGCCTCAAGTTTTTCATAATGTCCTTTAATCCTGCTTTTATCAGCAGCCTGATCATCAAGGGCTATATCCAGCTCGAGCCTTTCCTTTTCAAGATCGCTTTTCAGGTCAATCATTTTCCGGCGGCTTTCAGTATATTTGTCCTCAAGATGTTTTATCTCATTTTCAGTCAACTGCAGTTCTTCCGCCGTTGTTCTGTCATTCCACCATTTGCCATGCATCATCTCCTGGGCCGCTGAGATTGACGGGACAAACAGGACAATCAGCAGCAAAGCAAACCAGACCTTGTTTCTTAACATTGCTTAACACCTCCTTGAATATAATTTTTGGATTGAAAGTCTTCCTGGATATCAGGCACGACATATTCTAAAAACTCATCATCGAAACTTCCGTTATCACCGGTGATTTCATACATTGTTTCGGAAAAAGGGTTTTCAACAATTTCAAATATATCTTCCATCAGATACTCATCTTCGAAAACTGCTCCCGGACTGAGAATTGCGGTGTGCTTCGGAATGTTGGATTCTGTTCCCAGAAAATAGAAAAACAGTGCCAGACACGCCATAGCAGCAACTCCGAATGATGGAAGCCAACTCGCTCTCTTACCCACCATTTCAGGTTCTTCTCTGGGCAATTTGATCTTCTTTGTCAGAGGCGGAACGGACCGGGCAACATTTTCGCCAAACCCATGCAATTCATCCTGCAGTATTTCAATTCTTTTTCTGCATAATCGGCATTGTGAAAGATGCAGTCGGTTTTCTTCCTGCAGCTCACTTGCATCAATAGTTGCCCAGAGGATCTGTTCTTCACTTAAATGGTTTGTATCCTGCAGTTTCATGATAATGACTCCCTGAACTCCTGAAAAAAACCGGAATCTTTCCTAACCTTGTTTAATGCCCTGTATAAGTGTGTCTTCACCGTGCTTTCACTCTTGTCCAGAATGGTTGCGATTTCATTTATATTGCGATGGTCCATGAATCTCAGAGTAAAAACCTCTCGTTCCATTGTTGATAGCTTATTCACTAATGACCTGACCTTTTTCCAGAACTCAGCTTTTTCCATGGACCCATTATCATCTTTGCCCATCCCCCTGTTCTCTCCGGTCAGTTCCTGTTCCTGCGCCGACCGAATCCGCAGTAAGGTGAGATATCTTTTTTTTCTGAGAAAATCATTGCATCTGTTCACTGCTATGCTGTACAGCCAGGAACGGAATTTCCGGCTGTCATTCAGGCTGTTTATTTTTCTGTATGCCTGAACAAAAATCTCCTGGGTAATATCTTCCGCATCCATCTGAGAAAAAGTCCTGTAATAGACAAACCGGTAAATATCCTCCTGATAAATACTGACCAGTTCCTGAAAACTCCAGCGGTTCCCCTCTCTGGCCTTATCAACCAGCTCCGTTATCTTCAGAGATATGTTTTTATTTTCCTCTGCTGCCATCCTGCTGTAACATCTACCGTGAAAAAATTATCCCATGGAAGTTTCCCGTCCCTGCACCGTTCAACCATTCCTTTAAAATTGATTATTGATATCATCTATTACTCGGTAAATGCACATGCAAGCCATTTTTTCCATTTGTTCGCAAATAATTTTGCCAAAATTGTAAAATGCAATAATATTGGAACGGATATGTCTTTTGCTGTATAAGACGCCGCGTTGACTGAAAAAGTTTACACCCGATTAATATTATACAGAAACCGCGAAGGACTGATTTATTTTTTAATAAAATCTATTTAATTCACATTCACAGATCCGGAATGACGCCAAGCTCGCAAACAAAAATCGAACGTCTTTTTTTCTGGGGACGACCGTTTTCTCCGCTTTACAGCTTCTTAATGGCTAAACGAAGCAGTTTGTATGAAAAAAACATTTTCAAACGGCATAAACTCGAGGTGCCTGTAATCAGTGTCGGCAACCTTGTCCTGGGCGGTACCGGCAAAACCCCTCTCGTTCATTACATTGCAAAACTTCTCAAAAAAAAGAATAAAAGGCCCGCCATATTGAGCCGGGGGTATAAAGGAGCCTCCACCGGCCCGATCAACATAGTTTCAGATGGGAATAATATCTTGATTGATGCAGAGCAGGCGGGCGACGAACCCCGTCTTCTGGCTGAAAAACTTCCTGGAGTACCGATAATTACCGGGAAGAAACGCTCTATAACCGGGCGATTTGCCATTGATACCTATGGAGTCAGCTGCCTTATTCTTGATGACGGATTTCAACACATGTCCCTGATGCGGGATCTTGACCTGGTGCTTTTCAGCGCTGAAAAACTTCTTGAAAACAACAGGGTCCTGCCGGGTGGATTTTTACGTGAACCCCTGACTGCATTGAAAAGGGCTGATGCCTTTATCATAAGCGGCGTTAAAAGGCCTGATGACAGCAGGATTACTGAGTTTATAAATTATCTGCATGATTTGTTTCCCGACACGCCTGTATTCACAGGAACGTATCAACCCGACGAAAAAATCTACAGAATGTCCGCCGGGAATAATGATACGATCAGTATAGCAGAGTGTCGAAAAATACCGGTATATGGATTTTGCGGGATTGCTCAGCCGGAATCCTTTTATAATCTTTTAAGAAATAACGGTTTGAATGTGGTTGGTTTTGAATCATTTGACGATCATCATGCCTACTCATTGGATAACATCAAATCGCTCTGTGAAAATGGTCTTTCATGCGGAGCCCAAGCCCTAATAACCACTGAAAAGGATTTGGTAAAGGTTCGGGCCCTGTTGCCGCAGGATCTACCATTGCTTACCCTTGGCCTCAAGCTCCAAATGGACAAGTCTTTTGATCATTTTCTTTTACGCAGCCTCGAAAACTTCCGGATTTAAGGCTTTTTATTAGCCACAGACAGGCACGGACAGAGACAGACAAAAACTAATAGTCGTATGTATGACATGTACGACTATTAACTTGTCACCCTTGCGGGGCTAGGTCTATTTATCGC
>JAFDCR010000188.1 GCA_019312685.1 Deltaproteobacteria bacterium
CCTGTTAGATACGAATAAAGTTTCATTATGTATTTCTCGACTTTTAAATATGGTTAATAGACATGGCGCAGCGATTCATTGTACTGCACCCAAAACTTCAACGCAGATAAATAGATTTGAAATGGGCAAGCTGATCCAGGTTGTCAATTATATCGGCAATTTCTTTGGAGGCGGCTGAGAACACCAGCATCAGATGGACTGTACCGCCTGCCCTGATAACCTCTTCAGCCTTTTTAAAAGTTGATTCCAGAAATTCCCTATTGCCGGTATCCCTTGCACCGGCCAGGTCAGATTTGCTTATTTCAATAACCTGAGCCATATTATTCTCCTTTTTTGTTATCATAAACATGAAAAGATCTGTCATCTCATATTTATTATGCAGAAAGCAGATACTGCAAATTCTTCCTGAAACACATTTTTTTCTCTCATCGGCTGAACCCAGTATAGTTGTCAATGAAACGATGTATCCCTTTTGTCCTGAATTGTTCCGCATCCCAGTCCTGAGGGGAAATGATCGGATAGTATTCTTCCTTTAAGACAAAGACTTCAGCCGCAACCATGTTCTTGGCACTGATTACGACCTCTTCAGTCTTTCTATAATAATACTCCCCTTCAAAGATATCCAGTTTGGCAATATCTGCAGATGAAACACTAAAATAAACAAGGCCGCTTACCTGAGAGTGGATGGCCGCCGGGAAGATTGCCGGATACTCTTTACCTTTAATCCCTTTTCTGTCATAGCCCTTGAGGACGGCTTCGGCTTTTAAATAAGTCCCGTCAACGACTAGGGACCAAATCCGGTCGAACATGAGAGAGCCGTAGGTGAAGATGTTGACCATAACGCCAGATAGTGATTTCACAAGTATTCCTCAACAGATATGAGCTGTCAGGTTGTCATGAACTGTGGGATTACCTTTCCCGCAGCCACAGTTTTCCCCTAGACATCTACCTTGGAATGATCGATGTCTAGGGGAAATCATTCCAATTTACCCTAACCATGTAAACAAAATAAAGGACAATTCTGTCTTATTAGATAAAGACATGTAAACGTCAATTCGAATAATTTCTATAGAGGTGATGCCATGAAAAAAATCAGCATTTTTCTATTGTTTCTGTTTGGAGTGATTTGGGCCGACAGCTCGGTTAATGCTGCTGTTATAGTCGGACGCATCTCCCATATTGAAGGAGAAATATACCGTTATATGGATGTTGATGACAGCTGGGTGACGACTTGGCAGCAGTCCCCTGCCGGGACCGAGGATATACTGCTGACAGGCGATGACAGCAGGGCGGAAGTTACTTTTCCGAACTATCTGATGGTAAGATTGGCCCAAAAAACCGAGATTGAAATCCTGAACCTGGAGGATGATATCGGCAGGTTTTCTCTGCATAAGGGGCTTGCGCGTTTTTATAACAGGAGTGTTGCAGGTGAACTTATAGTGGAATCGGCCAGGGGAACCCTCAAGGTCAAACCAGGCTCCGTTATTGACATCCAGGTTGACAAACAGTCGGCAACTTTCGCAGCTGTAAGCGGTGAAGCAGCTTTTTACTCGTATGACTATGGCGATGAAAAGGTTGATATCATATCCGGCTCCACCCGTCTTGAATTCCGGAATGACTCTGTTCTCGCTGCCAGGGGCCCCATAGATCTGAATTGGGACAGTTGGTGTGCGGGCCGGGAAAGGATTTGGGCCGAAAACCGCTTGGTTCGTTCCGAGCATCTGCCGGAACCCATGCAGGAGTATGCCTATGTCATGGAGCCTTATGGGCACTGGCAGAGGATCTATTATCGTGGTTATTACTACTGGGCCTGGAGACCCCATTCAATAGTTTTTGGCTGGAGTCCGTATACAACCGGATACTGGTATGACTGGCATGGGTCTCCGGTCTGGATAGACTACAACCCATGGGGCTGGATCACACATCACCACGGGCACTGGATACATATGCATGGGGCCTGGATGTGGACGCCTTATATCCACCTGTCCTATGTTCCCGGTGTGACGGTTATCGGTTTTAACATAAGGTTCGGTAAAAGGTTCAGACCGCATTGGCATCCGGGCAGGGTCCGCTGGATCGCCCATAAGGATCATGTAGGCTGGCTGCCTCTTGCTCCCTGGGAAAACTATTTCGGTCATCGTAAATGGGGTCCCAGATCGGTTGTGATAAGAGGTGGGACGAGTCTCAGCATAAACGTCAAGCTGTCGAACCACAGGTACATCGATCATGCGGTCATCATCCCGAAGCGGTATCTCTTCACCAGGAAGCATGAGAGAGACGGTTACAACAGGGTAAGAATTCATAACGCCAGGAAAACTGAAATACTTAGGAATTACAGGCTGGTATCAATTACTGATGAAAGTCGGCATCGGAACAGGAATCATGTACCAGAAGCCGGCCGGCCCGGAAATACGAAGAGGGAAAACGAAAGACGGCGCGCCGCCGGGGATTTTAGAAGGAGAGAGTCCCAAGTGCCTGAAAGAAGTGGAAACAATAGGGGACGCTCACTGCATCTCAGGAGTGGCGGGACGGAAGAAAAAAATATGGTAAATAGCAGGGAGAACGGCCGCCGCCGGAGTAATTTTACTGATAGGCAGATCGGCACAGGAGGGAATGAAAGAGAAAAAATCAGGCAGAGGGATAAACGTAACAGTATTGTCAGGGCCCATCGCCAGAACCGGGAAGAGGATGGGGCGAAGAATGCAAGGAGGGCCGCACGAAGCAGGAATGCTGAAAGGGATAAACAGCAGCGTCAGGCTAGAATTCGCGAAAATGAGGCCGGCCAGGCTGAAGTTGAAAGGAGCAGAAGGCGAGGTGCCAGGCCGGGGAATACTAGCGTTTCAGCAGGAAATGACAGGCCTGCTGAGGATAGACAGCCACTTAAAAGAGAAGTCCGCCGGTCCCGGAATACGCTGGGCCCTAAAGGTAATCAGGTGACAAGGCCTGAAAACCAGAACCGCAGATTGTTTAGAGGCCGGGATGAGGTCAAAGCTGAGGAACGGAAGAGGCTGGCTGTTGAAAACTCCGAAGACAACAGGGAAAAAAGTGTTTTGAGCTCGGGGCGTGATTATAGTCAGAGACGCAGAAACCGGAATGCAGCCCCATTAAAGAGTCACCGCTTCAGATAGCTCTAATAAAAAATAACGCCCATAAAAAAGGACAGCTCCGAAAGGAACTGTCCTTTTTCAGTAAGGAGGAGAAGAAATGAAGCCATTTCCAATGACTAATCTTCATTTTCTAATATAAGCATTGCAGGACTGTTATTCAATCAAACCAGCCTGCTTTTTTTCCTGAAATCATTTTATTTGAGGATGAAGAGATAGCCTATATAAGAGGCCAGGAGAATGAAACCATGTATACGGTTCAGGCCCTGCTGGACTGCGAGAATAGGGAGCAGAACCGCAGACAGGCTGAACATGACCGGAATATCCCTTGTAAACAGATTGGCGGACATGGGAAACGGAATAAGGAGACCGCAGAAGCCGATAACCATGAGAAGATTAAAGAGATTGCTTCCGATGATATTGCCGGCCAGGATATTTGTCTGCCTCTGTCGGATTGCCGCAAGACATGAGGCAAGTTCAGGAAGAGAGGTGCCCACTGCCGCCAGGGTCAGACCGATGA
>JAFDCR010000189.1 GCA_019312685.1 Deltaproteobacteria bacterium
ATAGGCATCCACATATCTCAAAGCTGCCGCAAGGGAGAAGACATCACTTATCTCATACGCCATTCCCAATGTGTAACCCAAATAAAAACTCTCTGCTTCCAGGCTTTGTCCGGTCACTACGGGATACAATGTGCTGATTTGTGTGGTCGTCCAGTTGCCCTGGCTGAAATCGACTTTGCCTCCACCGGCAACGACTGTTACGGCACCGAAAATTGACCATTTGTTTCTGTTATAAACTGCGAATAAGGTTGGTATGACAGAGGGTTCGTCGGAGTCAAGCTCGGTGCCTCCAATGATGTTCTTATATTCTTTACTCAGAAACTGCACAGAGCCGTTAATGGTTAAACCTTCATGGAGCTTGACTGTCCCAGCCGGGTTATAGGCGGCGATGTCAGCGTAGTCCGTTGCCGCATTCCTGTTAAGGGTCCTGATATACTCAGCACTCCAGTTGGTCTTGTTGTCAATAGCTCCTCCGTATGCTGCTGAAACAAAGGCAATAGAAAGAAGCAGACCGGTTAGACTATAAAAAACTCTTTTCATCCTTTCCCCTCCTACGTTCAGAATTCCTGCCAAATGGAAAAAGTAAAGTGGCTGATTTTAAGCTATCGTTTCAGTTTCTAACTGATATCCAGTGAAAATGTCAAATCTAATCTGCTGAATTAACTGGTTTTTTTAAATAGTCATAAGTGGATATACGGATAAAGCAACAAAGAATGATTGATATGTAATTTGCTGATTACTTTATCTATATCAGACAGCCTCTGCCTTAAGAGAGTTGATAATCTCATTTGCAGCATGAAGAACAGCCTGGGGCGAATGGGTTAATTTGCTTGAAAGCGGGACCATAAGCCTGGCATCCGGGGTGAAACGGATATTGTTTTTTGTTTTTTCAATAAGAGAGAGTATTTTTTCCGGCTTGACGGGTGTTTTTTCGTGAAAGGAAAATACGAGCATATCCGTTCCCTGCTCAAGTCTAATGATCATGATGTCTTTCATTTTGAGCTTAAGCCCCATTATATCGAAAAGGTTCTGCGTTTCAGCCGGAAGAGGGCCGTACCGGTCCTGCAGTTCATCCTTAAGGTCTGCCAACTGCTCAAAATCTGCCAGGCCGGCTATTTTCCTGTAGGAAATATAGCGCTGCGGGGAGTCAATAATATATTTTTCAGGAATGTAGGCCGAAACCTGCAGGTTGATCTCGGGATCAACTTTTTCAACCACCTTTTCTTTGTCAGTCTGCCGTTTCAGGTCGGAGACGGTGTTCTGTAGTAACTCAAGATATAAATCATAGCCTACGGCAGCAATGTGGCCGCTTTGGGAAACGCCGAGGATGTTGCCGCCTCCCCGTATCTGCAGATCGCTCATGGCAAGCTTGAAGCCGCCGCCCAATTCCGAGTAGTCCAGTAAGGCGCGTAATCGGTCTTTGGCCTCTTTTGCAAGACCGTCCAGGCTGGGGACCAGGAGATAGGCATAGGACTGCTCACTGCTTCTGCCCACCCGGCCCCGCAGTTGATGAATTTCAGCCAGGCCCAAGCGGTCAGCCCGGGTGATTACGATGGTATTGGCGCTTGCAATATCCAGTCCTGACTCAATAATTGTTGTGCAGACCAGGACATCAATTTCTTTCTTAACAAAGAGGACCATTATTTCCTCGAGCTGCTTGGCAGGCATCTGGCCGTGGGCTACCGCGATCCTGGCATGCGGTGCCAGTTTTTTTATTTTTTGTGCCATTTCCCCGATGGACTGCACCCTGTTATGAACCAGGAAGGTCTGCCCTCCCCGCTGCAGCTCACGGATTATTGCCTCCTTGATAACCAGTTCGTCATATCTGGCAACAAAGGTTTTAACAGCACGTCTCTGTTCAGGAGGGGTATTTATCACCGAAAGGTCCCTGACACCCAGAAGGGACAGCTGCAGCGTCCTTGGGATGGGAGTTGCACTGAGGGTGAGAACGTTGACCTCGGCCCTTAAGCGTTTGATTTTCTCTTTGTGGCTGACCCCGAATCTGTGTTCCTCATCAACAATGAGTAGACCGATTTTTTTAAATTGGACATCTTTTGAAAGAAGCCGATGGGTGCCGATAAGCATGTCAATCCTGCCGTCCTTAAGGTTTTCAAGGATTTTTTTTTGCTCCGTCCGTGACCGGAACCGGTTGATGCTTTCAACAATAACGGGGAAACCGGCAAACCGTTCCTGAAAGGTCCTTGCGTGCTGTTCTGCCAAGACGGTGGTTGGTACCAGCATGGCAACCTGGAAGCCGTCCTCAATGGTTTTGAATGCGGCCCGCACCGCCACCTCAGTCTTGCCGTATCCCACGTCGCCGCAGATAAGCCTGTCCATTATCTTCTCTGAGGTAAGGTCACCCAGTACTTCGTTGATAGCTTTCTGCTGCCCTGCTGTCTCATCAAAGGAAAATGATTCTTCCAGCTCATGGAAGAGTACTCCGGGTTGCGAGAGGACAAATCCTTTCTGCATTTCTCTCTTGGCATACACCTTTAACAGATCCTGTGCGACCTGCCAGACAGATTCTTTGACTTTCTTTTTTGTCCTCAGCCAGGTTTTGGCTCCCAGCTTGTCCAGTTTAGGTCTCTTGTCAGAGATCCCCTTGTAGCTGCTGATCGAATTTAAACGGTCCACTGGCACATAAAGCTTGTCTTCTCCCTGGTAATGAATTTCCAGAAAATCATTGGTGATATTTTTCAGGGTCAAGGTTACCAATCCCTGGTATGCGCCTAAGCCGTGTTCGCGATGGACAACAATGTCACCCCGCTTCAGTTCGTCAAAACGAATAACATCTTCCCGGGCTGGTTTTCTTTTTTTTCTGGGGCCGAGACGTCTTTCACCAAAAAGCTCATTTTCGGACAGGACATGGATGTGCAGGTTGGGAGGCAAGCGGAGGTCGAAGCCGGCAGATAAGGGTTGGCCGAGCAGCATCACTTTCGGTGAGGTTTCAGGCTGTTTAAACAATTTGAGTTCCAGGGGGGTGTCCTGGCTTATTATCGGGATCTGGTGGTGGCTTAATAACTCGGCAAGGTGATTTCCATGACGCGGCGAACGGCAGGCAATCGCAATCTGTTCTTCCCTGGACAGCCATTCTTTGAGTATTTGTGCCAGAGGCTGAAGAATTCCCTGCTGTTTTCTCTGCAGATCAATTTCCTGTTTGAGCAGCAGGTGGTTTTGGGAAACAAAGTTGAAGGTCTTTATTTCGTTATTGTTCTTTTCTGGGAAATCAATAACATGCACCTGAGTAAAAGATTCAATTTCCTTAACTAAATCATCAGGTGAAATAAAAACCGTATCAGGTTCCAGTGCAGGGACACGTGAAGAAACCGACTCATTATAGTTGGCCAGGATCCTTTCCCAGGCCAGCTGCATTGAACGGTTAGTTTCAGCAGTATCTGAGAACCAGACTAGAGTGTTATCAGGAAGATACTGTAAAGGGCAGGGGCAGTTATTATCATCACTGTAAAAAAGGGGCAGAAAGAATTCAATGCCGGGAAATCTCCTGCCGCTGCTGATTTTATCCAGCAGGGCATCAACTTCAGCCAAAGGCCAGTCGAGTCTTTTGGCAGCACTTTGAAAGCGGGATTGGATTCTAATAAATTTTTTCGATTCAATCCGTGGAAAAAGAATATTACTTGCCGGCAGAATTACGGCTTCGTCTATTTCATGGATGGACCTCTGTGAGATCGGATCAAAAGTCCTGAGCGATTCAACAGTATCACCGAACATGTCCAGTCTTACAGGGGATTCGTAACCAGGCGGAAAAATATCAATAATTCCTCCCCGGACGGAAAAATCCCCAATTGCCTGAACGAGCGATAAATGTTCATAGCCCATATCAGTCAGACGGCGGCTTAAACCGTCAAGTTCAAGGTCTTCGCCGTTGATAATCAGTTCTGCCAAGGCGCCCAGAGTACTTTTAGGCATGACTCGCCGGAGCAGTGATTCAGACGATGCCACAATGATGCTGGGAGTGTCGTCGGTCAGAAGACGGTAAAGGGTGTTAAGCCTCTCCGCCACAGTAGACTGGTCCGGGGAAAGCGGTGTGTAGGGAGGTATATCAAAACCAGGGTAATGAATTACGGGCAGATGGGTGAAAAGGGTGATATCCTGGACAGCAAGCTCGGCAAGACGTTCTGAGGGAGTTATGTAAAGCAGGGTTCTTTTAATCTTACCAGCAAGAAGGGCAGCAACAAAGGCGGTACTGCTGCCCTGTAAACCGGCAAGATTTACCCTGCGATGACCGGTTGCAAAGAAATCGAGGAGCTCATCCATCTGGAAAGATAAT
>JAFDCR010000190.1 GCA_019312685.1 Deltaproteobacteria bacterium
AGTATTATTATGGCTTATATGATTATCTGCGGCGGGATGATCTGGTACTATTCCGCGTAGCGGTTCAGTTCTTGCCACAATATTGACTATATGGATGGTGATTACCAGTTCAAATGTCCACTGGACATATGAACATTGGAAAGCTATTAAAAAGCCCTTTTTAAAAGTTTTTCCCCGCAAGATTTTTAAAGTAACTTGCTGTTTTTATATTATTATTACGGCAATGCTTTTGGGATTTATTGAGTGTGACAGGCCCTTATCTGCTCACTAAGAATTTATCGACTTCCTCTTTGAAGGGAATTCCCAACCTTGCCCCCATCTTCGTACAACAGAGAGCGCCTGCCGCACTTGCATATTCAAGGATTGCGCGCCACTCCTTGTTCTGCGCCAAGCCGGCTGCCAGGGCGCCGTGAAATACATCCCCGGCACCGGTGGTGTCGATGGCCTTTATCGGGAACGCCTCCATGCTCCCAATTCCCTGTTGGTTTTTCCAGACCAGACCCCTTACCCCAAGCGTGATCACCACGTTCGGTGCATAGGAGGACAGTTTTTCCAGGGCCTGTTCCTCGTCACTCGCGCCGGTGAACCCGAACCCGAATTTTTCCGAACAGACCAGGTAATCCACCAGGCCTGCAAGCTCTTCGGTGCCGGAATGGATGGAGCCGGCATCCAGGACAGTTGTTATTCCCTGCTGTTTCGCTTCCTGAGCAAGGGCTGGTGATATATACGGTTCATGACCGTCAAAAAGAATCACCTTTGCATCAATGGGGGAGAAATCAACTGAACCTGCCGCTAGAAAGGTTTCAGGCTTGCGGTAATTGACCAGGGAGCGACTGCCGTCCGGCTTGACCATGACCACCGAGAGGGCGGATGACTCATCCCCTCTGGTAATGAAAGAGGTGTTAACTCCGGCCTGCTGCAGCTCATCCATATGGGCTTTGCCGAAGATATCATGGCCGAGGTAGCCCACAAAAACGGCCTGCAGGCCAAGCCGGCACACGGTGATTGCCGCGTTGGCAGCCGGGCCGCCGCCGCAGCCGGTAAAAGCGGAAGCCCGTATCTTTTCATCAGGCTGCGGGTCACGGCCAACCGAGTAAACAAGATCATAGGTAGCTGCCCCGACACAGAGCACATCAACCTTTGTTTTCTGCTTCACAGACATTGTCTTCCTACTCTCTGTCAGCCCGCTGACTTTCAATCCTGGCCACCATGAAATAGATAATTCCCAGAACCAGGAGACCGCCCAGCAGCAAAACAAATGGTATAGGATCCTTGTATTCAAAGCTGGCGACAAATATTTTCCGGATAAAGGCTACCAGGGCCAATTCCACAAAGATGCGAACGGGTAACTTACCCCCCCGAAGATGTTGAATTTCAGTATTGAGCAGTTCAATCATCATCCAGAGCAGCAGTAGCGAACCGAGAGATCTGATTACACCGTGTTCAAGATTGCCGACGATTGCCTGGTATATATCCTGTCCCAGAAGGGTGAGCACACCCAGGGCCAGGACCAGGAGGCCGATCGCCAGAAACAAGTTTAGGCCGTGCAACAGCCTTTCTGCAAGCTGTACCAGCCACTTTTCCGCTTTATGGTAAACAAAATATTTTTTAAGTTTCTCCTCCTGGTATGAACTTGTCATTATGGAAAGATTTATATCAAGTGCCTTATGCAGGGTAATCAGCATATCCTCTGTGCAGACCCCGTCCTTGATCTGAGCCGCCACCTGACGTCTCAGTTGTTCCCGTAAAAAACTCATCGAGGCATTGACATGATAGCTGTCCAGCCCGATCTTCACGTGAACCTTGCCTGTTTTCTGCAGCCGCAGCAAATAGCGGTTGTCAAACTGTGACGTAAACAGATCCTTGTACCAGAATTGAAAAGTTTCCTTGCGTCGTTTTACCGACTCCTTTGTTTTAAAGTATACGGCGGTTTTGGGAAACTGCATCAGGAAATCATAAAATTCTTCAGCCATCTGGTCTGACAGCGGCAGCAGCAGTTCTCCGAGCTTCTTGAGGTTTTCCTGATCTTCCTCGGTAAATTCAAATTGGTCGCGGATATCTATTATCGACTCCATCTGTCCTCCGTCAGTTCAAATTGAATGCGGCATTGACCAGTTGACAAATTGTATCCTGTTAAATTTATTACAATAACACCGATGCTTCAAGCAAAGATATCAAAATTCTATAATTTTGCTGGTGTTTTTTTATCAACCTGCCAGACTTGCCATCGCTGATTTTTTTACGTAAGTTATCCGCGTCATGACCGGTAAGAAAAAAGAAAAGCAAACTGTGGCCATTGCCACCCTGGGCTGCAAGGTCAACCAGTGCGAATCCGCCTCCTTTCATGAAAAATTTGTAGAGAAAGGCTGCTCTGTCACTTCCTTCAGCAAGTCTGCCGATATATACGTCATCAATACCTGTGCCGTGACCGCCAAGGCCGCAGCCCAGTCACGGCAGCTCATCCGCAAGGCGCACCGCTGCAATCCGGACGCCAGAGTGATTGTCACCGGCTGTTATGCCCAAGTTGAACCGCAGAAAATCCGGGAGATCCTTGCAGGACCCGGCTTTATTGTGGGTAATGCCAATAAACACCAGCTCATTGATGCTGTTCTGTCTGATAAAAAAGGGCACAAGCTTTCCCTTAAACCCCTGGATGAAAAATATTTCAAGGATATTGCCTGCCAGAAAGAGATCAGCCTGCTCCCGGTAAAACGTTTTCTTGGCCGCACCAGGGCCTTTCTCAAAATCCAGGACGGCTGCAATAATTTCTGCACTTACTGCATAGTGCCCTATGCCCGGGGCCGGAGCCGGAGCCTGCCCATGGACCAGGTGCTGGACCAGGCAGGACAATATACAACTGAGGGCCACAGTGAAATAGTCATAACCGGCATCCATGTGGGACATTACGGCCTGGACCTAAACCCACCTGTAAACTTACTTATGATGCTGCAGAAACTCACATCCCTGGCACCTGAGGTGCGGTTCCGCCTCAGCTCGCTGGAACCGACCGAAATCAGCGATGACATTCTTATGTTCATGATGGGAACTGATAATTTTATGCCGCACCTCCATATACCCCTGCAGAGCGGCAGCAATGAAATCCTCAAGAAAATGAACCGCAAATATTCAGCGGAACAGTTTGCGGCTATAATAAAACAGTGCAAAGAAAAAGTTCCCGACGCGGCAATCGGGATTGATGTGCTGGTTGGTTTTCCCGGGGAGACTGAACAAAATTTCATGGAGACCTATGACTTGCTGGCCAATCTGCCCGTCACCTACCTGCATGTCTTTCCCTACTCGAGGCGGCCTGGAACCCCTGCGGCAAAAATGAAAAATCAGGTTCCGGCAAAAATTAAGGCTGAGAGAGTTGCGGTTCTGCGCAAATTAGATCATAAAAAGAGAAGTGTTTTTTATGAAAGCAGAATCGGCAAAGTGCACCGGATACTGGTCGAATCTGAGAAGTCGAAAGACGGACTGTTTAAAGGCTTTACTGAAAACTATATCCCGGTGCATTTCGAGGCAAAGCCTGAACATATTAATCAGGTGGTTCCGGTGAAGCTGAAAAAGTTAATGGATAGTAATGTAATTGGGACTTTATTATAGAAAAATTTAAATAAGGCAGGGATATTTTACGTTATTTCACGCAGCCGAGCAATACAAGCTTTCTATCAAAGAAATCGAACGATCGAAATAAAAATTAACATATAACTAAACATAATGAATGGAGAAATTATAGCCATCGGTGATGAACTGACATCCGGCAGAGTGCTGAACACCACCAGCCGTTACGCAGCCGGCATGCTTTTTTCAGCAGGCTATGAAATAACCGCCATGGCCACGGTGAGGGATACCCCTGAAGAAATCAGTGAAGCCCTTAAGCGGGCCGTCAAACGTTCCGACTTTGTCATTGTCACCGGCGGACTGGGGGCCACCAGCGATGATCTGACCAACGAAGTGGTCGGTGAGACACTCGGATATCCGGTTGTCTTTCACTCCGAGGTATTTGACCGGATCAAAGCGCGGCTGAGTGAAAAAGTTGATGAACAGACCTTAAACAGGCTGCGGAAACTTGCCATGCTGCCCACCGGGGCGGAGATCCTAAATCCTGAAGCAAGAATGGCCGGATACCTTCTGGTACATGACGATAAACCGATATTTTTCCTCCCCGGCGTCCCCCATGAAATGAAGGAACTGTTGACTGAAAAGGTCATTCCGAGGCTCGCTCTCTGGCATGGCAACAGCGCTGTCCCGGTAAAGCAGAAAGTGTTCAAGGTCTTCGGACTGGGTGAAACGGAAATAAACCGGCTGGTGAGCCATCTCGAGGAAGAAGAGGACAGCAGGGTCCGCATAGGCTACTACCCTGTGTTCCCGGAAGTGCACCTGAGCCTCACCGTGCTTGAAGAAAACGAGTCTGAAAGAGCAAAGATCTTCGGGCAGATGGAAAAAGAGATTGAAACGGCTCTGGGCGATTCCCTGTTCGGGGCTGATGACGATTCCATGGAAAACGTGGTCGGCGAACTTCTGCGCAAACAGAAAAATTTAATTGCCACGGCAGAATCATGCTCAGGCGGTCTCATTGCCCATAAGATCACAACCGTTCCGGGCAGTTCCCATTATTTTGCCGGCGGGGTAGTTGCCTACAGCAATGACTTAAAGGAAAAACTCTTGGGGGTCGACCCTGCACTGATTGTAGAGCACGGTGCCGTAAGCCCGGAAGTGGCCAAGGCAATGGCCGTGGGTATAAAAACTAAAACCTCAGCTGATATTGGTCTGGCGGTTACAGGAATAGCAGGTCCGACCGGGGGTACGGCGGAGAAACCTGTCGGCACGGTCTATATCGGTCTTGCCACTCCGGATACAACTGAAGTTATTCTGTGCCGTTTTTCAGGGGACCGCTGGCAGGTGCAGGAGTTGACCGCGGTTAAATCTCTGGATCTGGTCCGGCGTCTTCTGCTTGGTATATCGGTTAAAGCACTCTAAAACGATGCAGTAGAGCGATTATTTAAGATGCCATAAAATCTACTTTAAAGTTTCGGTATATATATTAGAGTGCCAGGGTGATCGTCAAAATGAGCAACCGGTCAACCCACTTGAAATTACTACGGGTTCTTAAATTTTATATATTCTGCCGCGGTCTATTTTTATAAGGAGCAATCAATATGGTGACCAGTAATAAAAAAAGCAATACCCTTGACAATGCTATGTACCAGATTGAAAAACAATTTGGCAAAGGCTCAATCATGCGGCTCGGATCCCATGAGACGGAGGAGGTCCCGGCTATTCCCACCGGCGCAATGAGTCTTGACATTGCAATCGGTGTCGGGGGCATCCCTTGTGGCAGGGTAACAGAAATATATGGCCCCGAGTCCTCGGGGAAAACCACCCTGGCGCTGCACATAATTGCCGAAGCACAGAAAAGGGGGGGGACTGCCGCTTTCATTGACGCGGAACATGCCCTGGATATTTCCTATGCAGGCCGCCTTGGAGTTGATGTGGACAACCTGCTTGTGTCTCAGCCGGATTATGGCGAGCAGGCCCTGGAAATAGCACAGGTTCTTATCAACAGTAATGCGGTTGACGTTATAGTCATCGATTCAGTTGCAGCACTTGTCCCGAAGGCTGAGATTGACGGAAATGTCGGAGATCAGCATGTCGGCCTGCAGGCCAGGCTCATGTCCCATGCCCTGCGGAAGTTTACCGGCATTCTGAAGCGCAGCAATACCGCCCTAGTCTTTATCAACCAGATACGTATGAAAATCGGGGTCATGTTCGGCAATCCGGAAACAACACCCGGAGGTAACGCTCTGAAGTTCTACAGTTCCTTGCGACTGGATATAAGAAAGATAGCCACATTAAAAGAC
>JAFDCR010000191.1 GCA_019312685.1 Deltaproteobacteria bacterium
AAGGCGGAAGAGCTCAAGGAGTTCATCCAGCGCTTCAGTTCCAACGCCTCCAAGGCCAGGCAGGCCACCTCCCGCAAGAAGCTGCTTGAGAAACTCACGGTCGAGGACATGCCGGTTTCCTCCCGGAAATATCCCTATATTGTCTTCCAGCCGGAACGGCCCTGCGGAGACGTCATTTTAGAGATCAATGGTCTTTCCAAAGCGATTGACGGCGTTTCCATGTTTGAGGATCTCAGCCTCACGGTCCATAAGGGCGATAAGATCGCCTTTGTGGGCCCGAACAGCCTGGCAAAAAGCACCCTGTTCCAGATCCTGGCCGGGGAGCTTGAGCCGGACAAGGGCGATTTCCGCTGGGGTGTGACCATAAAAAACAGTTATTTCCCGAAAGAAAATAATGGTTATTTTGATCACGCAGAGCTTAACCTTATCGGTTGGTTGCGACAGTTTGCGCCTGCCAATGAGACTGAGGCTTTTGTTCGGGGCTTCCTGGGCAAAATGCTTTTTACCGGCGAGGAGGCGATGAAAAAAACCTCGGTTCTCTCCGGTGGTGAACGGGTTCGCTGCATGCTCTCCAGAATGATGCTTTCCGGGGCCAACGCCCTCATCCTCGACGAACCGACCAACCATCTCGACCTGGAGTCGATCACTTCTCTGAACAACGGCCTGATAGCCTTTCCCGAGGTGGTGCTCTTTGCCTCCCATGATCATCAGTTTGTCTCAACCGTGGCCAACCGGATTGTCGAGATCACAGACAACGGTATCATCGACGTCATGATGGACTTTGAAGAGTACCTGAGAATGAAGGAAGCTGATTCGGATGAAGTTTATGGACATCCCGTTATGGACGAGTATATTGAAAGGCAGGCAGCGTAAGCTTTAAAAATTCGCATGGCGATCTGCCTGCATCTCCCGCATCATCTTATTAATTTTACGAGCACGGACTTTGACGGCAAAACATTTCAGACCCAGGCGTGAGTATCTACCCGGATCCGAGCCGATCGGATTACTGTCTTGAGGAGGCGCAGCCCTCAGACAATCTAAAGTTCAAGAAACTTTTACTGCAAAACAGATCTTACGGTAAGCCATAAAGGCTTTCGCTATTCCTATCATCACACCTTATTTTCCCAGATTAATGAGGCCCTGGTGCCGGTGATGCTGGCTAAGGCCAGGGAGTTACTTGAGCCGAAGCCGGATAAAACTCTCCTGAACCTTTACTGCGGATACGGACTGTTCAGCCACTTTCTGGCACCCGGCTATAAACAGGTGCTGGAGATAGATGGAGAAGGTCCGGCCATCCGGTCTGCCATCTTCAATAAAAAGTTCAATCCCGCTTCAAAGAAGGCCCTCTTTCTGGCCCTTTAGATTGCGATAAGAAGGGTGAGAAGAAGTTCCCGCTGCCCGATGATCCAGGTTCTGAGACAATCATCCTTGATCCGCCGGACAGGTATTTTGGCGGGGGCATAGCCATGCTTCAGTGGACAGACCATGGACGTACAGGAAAAGAAAAACCCCGAAGTCCTATCTATGACTCGGGGTTTAAGGCTTTACCAGACTTCTCTGGATTATGTTCTGGTGGAGGCGGCGGGAGTCGAACCCGCGTCCGGAAATACTCCCCTCAAGCTTCTACATGCTTAGTTCCAGCTTAGGGTATCGCCCTGCAGAATTTTCTGGAACCAACTTCCTGCAGCGCTATCCTGCTGAAAAATTCGTTTCCGTTCCGGCAGGCACGGCCCGGAAACTACCCCGCTAAGTCGACGCCCTTTGCCGGTTCCGCAGGGGAAAACCGGCAGGACGGCTGAGCAGAACTATGCTGCTACAGCGTATTTATAATCGTCGGCGATTATAAGTTTTCCATCTGTTTTACGAGCAGACAGAACCTCGGCATGCAGCTTTGAGCTTCTATATCCCCGTCGAATCCGTTTCGCCCCCCTTTTTATTAATTTTGAATTTTAAGTTTTGAATTTTTTATAAATTCTTTCTTCTATAATTATACCATATTAAGTCAATGTTCACTCAAAATTAAACATTCAAAACTCAAAATTACGTTTTTTTGTATTCCCTTTCCAGTTCTCTGTCGCTCTGCTTCTTTTTGAGGGCCGCCCTTTTGTCGTACATTTTCTTGCCGCGGGCAAGGCCCAGTTCGATTTTTACCTTCCCATTAGGAATAAAATAAATACGGATGGGAATGAGGGCAAACCCTTTTTCCTTCACTTTTCCGGTCAGTTTTTTTATCTCGCGCCGGTGGAGGAGCAGCTTCCTGGTCCGCAGGGGATCGGTTTGGATATTAGTAGCATGGGAATATGGGGAAATATGAACATTATGCAGCCAGACCTCATCCTTTTCAATGGCGGCATAACCATCCTTGAGGTTGGCCCTGCCGGCCCTGAGCGACTTCACCTCGGGGCCGGTTAGCACGACACCTGCTTCAATCTTAGATTCAATGGTATAGTCGTGATAGGCTTTCCTGTTGGTACTGACTACTTTCCTGGACACCGTTTCAATATATAAATTTCTGGTTAATCAGCAGCTGCCTGTTGGTCTGAAACTTCCCCGCCTGTCACCCGTAATGCTTCCTGGTAGGTCGTGACTCCCTGCAGTACCTTTTCCCAGGCATCCTCGCGCAATGTTTTCATGCCTTCCTGGGTGGCTACCTTAACGAGTTCGGAACTGGGCTCATTCGCCATAACCATTTTCTTCAGTCTGTCGGACAGGGGAAAGATTTCAAAAATTCCGCAGCGTCCGAGAAATCCGGTACCCCGGCACTCCCTGCAGCCTTTACCCCGCTGCAGGGTATATTCCTTCTTGGGCGCGGCAAACCCGAAACCACGAAGTTCCTGCCCCTTCATGGTAAATTTTTCGCTGCAGTGGGGACAGATCTTGCGCACCAGCCGCTGGGCCATGGCGCCAATGAGCGTCGAACTGACCATAAACGGCTGGACCCCGAGGTCAACCAGCCGGGTAATTGCGGAAATGGCGTCATTGGTATGCAGGGTAGAAACGACAAGGTGGCCGGTCAAGGCCGCCTGGATGGCATACCTCGCTGTATCCAGGTCCCTGATCTCGCCGATCATGATAATATCGGGGTCCTGCCGCAGGATATTGCGCAAAATTGTGGAAAAAGTAACGTCAATGGCAGGCTGTACTGAAATCTGGTTGAAGTCCTCGTGCACCATCTCCACGGGATCTTCTACCGTGATGACATTTTTTTCCGGGGTGGCAATATTTTTCAAGGTTGAATAGAGCGTCGTAGACTTGCCGCTGCCCGTCGGCCCGGTGACCAGGATTATGCCATGGGGCGATTTGACGAAATTATCATAAGTTTTCAGGTTTTCCGGTGAAAAGCCGATGTTGTCCAGATCCTGAAAAATTATATCGGGATCAAGAATGCGCATCACCACCTTTTCACCAAAGGCGACCGGAATGGTCGATACCCTGATCTCGGCATCCTTTTTGTCCTGGCTCACCTTGATCCGGCCGTCCTGGGGACGTCTTTTTTCCGCAATATCCAGCCTGGAGAGTGTTTTCACCCTTGAAACTATGGCCGGGTGCACCACCTTCGGCAGGTTGTAAATAGTATGCAAAACACCGTCAATACGAAGCCTTACCACGCTTTTATTCCGTTTCGGTTCGATGTGGATATCACTGGCACGTTGATCAAAGGCATAGTTGAACAGGTGGTCCACCGCGCTTTTTATGTGCTGGTCGGACGAGGTGATCTCCTTGGCCGATGAAATCCTGACATACTGCTCCAGGTTGCCGAGATCGACAAGGGGTCCGGCAATATGTGTCTCAGCAGCGGAAATAGATGTCTGGAACCCGAAAAATTCGGCCAGCATCTTTCCGATGTCGGACTTGGTGCTGAGGTAGGGTTTGATCTTTATCTGCAGGGCCCGCTCAATATCCTCCAGGGCCTGCCTTTTATCAGGCTCATAAATTGCAACCTCGTAGACCCCGTTCTTAATACCGAACGGCAG
>JAFDCR010000192.1 GCA_019312685.1 Deltaproteobacteria bacterium
CGGGATTTGCATAGGTCTTGCAGAACTTTTGCTTGTCCTCAACAACTATTCTTCCACAACCGTCGCATTTTTCAATTATAGGTTTAAAAAAACTCTGCATAATTTTATCTCCTTCTAAAAAAACGATAACGAATTTCTTTTTTATTATTCTTTCTCAGATTGTTCTTTAAAATTAAACTGTTATTATAAACTTGCACTTTATGCCTCTTCCCGGCAGCGCATATGATGCAAAACTTACAATTTTATAAAAAATTATCCATATTGTCAACAAGCGAAATTCACACTTCTTTAGCTAAAAAACGGGGTAATTGTTCTATTGTATTAATATATTATTTTGTTTAAAATTAAAAACTTGTTAACATAAGAATTCCAAGCAAATCAAATCAGATTTACTGATTGCCTTAATCTCACCCGTAAGAGGTCTTGCAATGCCACATTTTATTTGGAAGGGAAAAAATTCATACGGTGAAAGACGAAAAGGTATCATCGAGGCGCCAAACATCGAAGCGGCTCATGCCCACCTGAAAAAAATCAGGATTACCCCCAGTAAAGTAAAAGAAAAACCGAAAGATATTTTCGAAAATATCGAACTCTTTCAGCCAAAAGTTACTGGTAAAGATGTTGTTATTTTCACCAGGCAGCTTTCCACCATGATTGATGCAGGTCTTCCTCTGGTTCAGGGACTTGAAATACTTGGCAATCAACAAGAAAATCCCACATTCAAAAAAATTATTCTACAGGTGCGTGCTGATGTAGAAACCGGAACAACCTTTGCAGATGCCTTGAAAAAACACCCGAAAGTCTTTGACTCGCTGTTTTGCAATATGGTTGAGGCCGGTGAAATCGGCGGTATTCTTGATACAATTCTGGCAAGACTTTCCATTTTTATGGAAAAAAGCATGACACTGAAAAAGAAGGTTAAAGGTGCCATGACCTACCCGATAATCTGTCTTTGTATCTCAATAGTTATTCTGGGTATTATTCTGATTTTTGTTGTGCCGGTTTTTGAGAAAATGTTCCAGGATTTCGGGGCAGCCCTGCCTGTTCCTACCCAAATAGTTGTTACAATGAGTAATATTGTAAAAAATAACTTCTTATATTTTATTATCTTGATGGCCTTTTTAGTTTTCGCCTTTAAAAAGATTTATGCCACAGAAAAAGGGGAAAAGAAAATTGATGCCTTGATCCTTCAGGCGCCTGTTTTCGGTGACCTGGTCCGCAAGGTAGCTGTGGCTAAGTTTGCCAGGACCCTCGGTACCATGTTGAAAAGCGGTGTACCGATCCTCGAAAGCCTCCAGGTAGTTGCAAGAACAGCCGGCAATAAAGTTGTTGAGACTGCCGTTTTTCGAACGGCAGATGCTATCAGTGAAGGCCGCCCGATTGCAGAACCTCTGGAAGAGACTGGGGTTTTCCCTGGTATGGTTATCCAGATGATCAATGTTGGCGAGGCGGTTGGCGCCCTAGACGCCATGCTTGAAAAAATTGCTGACTTTTATGATGAAGAGGTGGACCAGGCTGTGGAAAACCTGACTGCCATGATAGAACCTTTCATGATGGTCTTTCTCGGGGGAATGATCGGTGGTCTTGTTGTAGCAATGTACCTCCCCATCTTTAAAATGGGTGAGGTTGTCGGCTAATAAACAAAATAAACCAAACAAAAGGAAACCCATGGGTGAAATAATAGGAATTATTGGCAGAGAAATTTTAGATTCAAGGGGCAATCCAACCGTTGAAGTCGATGTTTACCTTGATTCAGGCGTCATGGGAAGAGCACTTGTGCCATCCGGGGCCTCCACAGGTAAACGGGAAGCCCTGGAACTACGCGATACAAGAAAAAAAAGGTATCTTGGGAAAGGCGTTCAAAAAGCTGTTGCCAATATAAATGAGATTATCAGCCCTGCCCTTGTTGGTTTGGAATCAACTCAGCAGGTTAGCATTGATGAAACAATGCTGCGGCTCGATAAGACAGATAACAAAAAGAACCTTGGTGCCAATGCAATTCTTGGGGTATCCATGGCAGCGGCAAGGGCTTCAGCCATTGAATTGGATTTACCGCTGTATGCCTACCTGGGAGGGGTGAACGCCAAAATACTCCCTGTTCCCATGATGAATGTTTTAAACGGTGGGGCCCATGCCGACAACAATGTTGATATCCAGGAATTCATGATTATGCCCCTCGGCGCTCCATCATTTGCAGAAGCACTCCGTTCTGGGGTCGAGGTATTTCACAGCTTAAAAAGTGTATTGAAAAAGGCCGGCCACCAAACTGCAGTTGGGGATGAAGGCGGTTTTGCTCCCAATCTCAGATCCAATGAGGAGGCAATGGAGTCTCTCCTGGAAGCAATCCAAAAAGCCGGTTACAAACCTGGAAAAGATGTTTCCATCGCATTGGATGTCGCTGCCAGTGAACTGTATAATGCCAAAAATAATTGCTATATACTGGAGGCTGAGAAAAAAAAGAAGAAAACCGCAGATCAGCTGATAAGATTTTATGCTGAGTGGGTCAAAAAATACCCACTGGTTTCGATAGAGGACGGTTTGGATGAAAGTGACTGGACAGGTTGGGCAAATCTCTCTAAAGAACTAGGCGGCAAGGTGCAGTTGGTTGGGGATGATATATTCGTTACAAATACGAAAATTCTTGCCAAGGGCATTGCAAAAGGTATTGCAAACTCGATTTTAATAAAACTGAACCAGATAGGTACGGTGACCGAAACAATAGATGCGGTGACCATGGCACATAAGGCCAACTATACTGCGGTTATCTCACACCGTTCCGGGGAGACTGAGGATACGACTATAGCTGACCTTGCAGTTGCTCTCAATACAGGCCAGATTAAAACAGGTGCACCTTCTCGAACCGACAGAGTCGCAAAATACAATCAGCTTTTACGAATTGAGGAAGAACTGGGTGCATCAGCAACTTATGCAGGCACAACTGGTATTTTTTTCTAAATAAAATTTATTAAATTGCCTGACAAACTTTGTTTGTTTGTTATCCTTTACTTATATATAAAGCCGACACTTTGGCAAATAAGGGTTTTAAAAGGTTTAGGTAATAAATTAGGCTTCTTCCTAAAGATAACGAAATAGTTGATAATTGTTTCAGTTCTTGACAAAAAGCAATAATTTTGATTAGTTGGACATTATATATCAAAAGGAGGACCTTGACATATGACTCTAACAAAGGCTGATCTTGTCCAGAAGGTATATAAAAGCCATGATAATCTGACCAAAGCTCAGGCGACTCAGGCTGTCGAAGCCATGCTGAGTACAATGAAAAACTGCATGGCCAACGGCGAAGAATTACTTATCAGTGGTTTTGGTAAATTCAACGTCAAGGATAAAAAAGCCCGGCGGGGAAGAAACCCCCAAACCGGCCAGGAGCTTATCCTGGAACCGAGAAGGGTTATCACTTTTAAACCGTCCGGCATACTTAGGTCAAAAATAAACGAGTAACTCCAATTCGTTATAAAGCTTGTCTGCATCAGGATTTATTGCAGTTCTTTATATCAAGGAGGTCTTCCGCTGAGATGAAGGGAATACCTCCTTTTTTAGTTCATACAGTTGCATAATGAATCAACATATATGTCCCGAAAACACTGAAATCTCTCAGATCGACTTTGCCAATGCCTCCTACTCTATTTCCCCTGAGAGAGAGAGCATCCCAGATGAGTCATTATCTCATTCCATTGCCCAATATGGCATCCTGCATCCCCCGATAATCAAAGAAAAAAATTCCGGCTTATTTGTAATAGTAACCGGCAGAAAAAGACTCACAGCCCTCCATACCCTTTTTCAGAAAGAAAAATCGTGCACTTGCATGGTAATCCCGGCCCAAATTCCTGAGATTGATACTTTTTCCATAATGCTTGAAGAGGTTCTAACCAGTAGGCAGCTTACACCAATAGAAAAAGCCATATTCCTGCAAAAAATATCTCCCTTGGCCGAAGAAAATCATATAGTAAAAAAATTCCTCCCACGCCTCGACCTCCCCCCTGCCCCTTTCAGCATAAAGCAGAGTATTATATTGCTCACACTTGAAGAATCCCTTGTCCTGGCAATCCACCACGGGACAATCAATGAAACGGTGGCACGGGACATGCTGCCTCTTACTCCACAAGACAGACTGGCTGTTTTTAATATAATTTCATCCCTGCGGCTCAATACCGCTTACCAGAAAAAGCTGTTGAACATCTGCAGAGAACTGGCAGGCCGTGAAAATAGAACCATTATATCTATACTGGCGGATAACGGGGTACAGGACATTCTAAACCATAAGAAGGCAAACACTCCCCAGAAAACGAAAAACCTCATGAACTGGCTATCCGGCAGACACATGCCCAGAAGCCATCAGGCCGAAGTGGAATTCAAACGCTTTGTGGCTTCGATGCATTTACCCCGGAATGTATCAGTGGATCATACCCCTTTTTTCGAGGATGACTCAGTCATTCTTTCAATAATCTTTTCAAATAGAGAATCCCTTCAAACTGCCTGGGATACAATCAAAAATGAAATTGAAGACAAAGGTAATTAAGAACTGCCTGCAGAATTGCAGCAACTCGGATATCCGGGATATTCTCAGCCTTTCAGCCGCAGCGGCAAAACATGCAGGTGGCGTCCTGCTTGAACGTTTTGAAAAACCACATCAAATACAGCATAAAGGTTCTATAGATCTGGTAACGGAAGCAGACCTTGCTTCAGAAGAGCTGATTCTGGAAATACTGCAAAAGAATTTACCGGGAATAAAAATCCTTTCAGAAGAATCATTTTCTTCCTACAGCAGTCTACAGGATGAACCTATCTGGATTATTGATCCACTTGATGGAACCACCAACTTCGCCCATAATTTTCCCTGGTTCAGTGTTTCAATCGCTTTTTATGACAAAGGTGGAAGCCAGGTGGGGGTAATTTACTGTCCCACATCGGATGAGATGTTCTGCTCCACATCGGATGGCGGGGCATGGCTGAATGACCAACGTATAAAAGTTTCAGAGGTGAATATATTGAACAGGGCCCTGGTTGCAACCGGGTTTCCCTATGATGTCCAGGAACGGCCTGACAGCATCATGGCTATGCTCAAAGCGGTCCTGTCCCACTCCCAGGGAGTCAGAAGACCCGGTGCCGCCACTCTGGATCTCGCCTGTCTGGCCTGCGGCAGGCTGGATGCATTTTGGGAGGTCGGGCTCAAGCCATGGGACACGGCTGCCGGTTATCTGCTGGTTGAAGAGGCAGGGGGAATGCTCTCAACCTTTTCCGGGGAGCCCTTCTCACCTTTTAACCCGGAGATCCTGGCATCAAACAGTCTGGTTCATGGGGATATGATCGGTCTGCTTAAAGAATTCAGCTCTGCTCCCACACAGGTTTAATTTTATTCACCACGTCAATAAACTTGGGAAATTCCCAATCTTTGTAGTATAGATAAAAAAAGAGTAAAAAATCATAAAAGCAACAGCTGACAGATGACCATAATTCCTCCCAAATACCGAATAATCATTTCCACGGTTGGCCTGACCCTCTTTGTTCTCACCAGCCAAGTGCATTGCGGAGAAAATTTCTTCAGCTGGCTGGAAGGGTTACGTCAAGAGGCACGCATAAAAGGTATAAGTGAAGCGACCATTCATGAGGCACTTGACAACCTCGAACCCATACCGAGGGTCATTGAGCTGGACAGAAAGCAGCCTGAATTTACGCAGACATTCTGGCGCTA
>JAFDCR010000193.1 GCA_019312685.1 Deltaproteobacteria bacterium
ACAAGTACTGACTTTTCAGGATTGTCATGATAGATTCCATAAATTGCGTAAATCTGATATGCAACGAGAAGTGCGATAAAAAATGAGAAGAGTCCCGGAATGATATCCTTAACTGAGGATGTTTTCACTGGTACTTCTCGGCTAAATTTACTGTTCATCATTGTCTATTTTTATGTGCTGCACGATTAACCCGAAACTGCACAGCTGCTGATGCATCGAGAAACTATTTCAGCTGCTTTAATGCTAGCTGACTGGCATTAATTGGTCCGCCAATGACTTCGAATCCTTTACGCGTGATTGAGGGGCCATTCACAAACCAGACGTCCCTGTCAGAGTAGTTTTCGAGCAGTTTGTTTCGAATTTCGGGACTTTTATTCCAGGCATATATCGGGCTATCATCGTTAAACGATACCGGATTGAACACAGCAGCCGATGCGTAGTCAATATGCCGTTTACCGTTAATTAATACAAGGCTCTTTCCAAAATTATACTCTCTCTCCAGATATCGGATATCAGGTCTCTGTCCTCTATAGTGAAAATACTTATCAATGGCCCGCCAGGGGAAGTAATTTACAAGCGTTAAAAAGCAGAGAACCATTACAAAAAACGTACATTTAAAATAAACGAAGCTGTCCGGAATCCTGTCTGTCCTGAATTTTTCAGCCAGGTACTGCATACCTCTGACAGTAAGGACAACACAGGGGAGAATCACCAGATACCAGTATCGTGCACCAAAGTCAGGTCCTCCGCCGAACCAGTAAAATGTGTGAATTCCAATAATACAGGCTATGACAGTAAACATGAGGTAATCATTTTTCCTCATTCCTCCTGAAAAGAGAATTATCGCAATAAATAAGAGAGAACCCGTACTCCACCCAAAAAGCTCAGTATTCATGGAGAATATGTTAAAACCCGCATTTATCAGTACGTCAATAAATCCATGCCCGGGAAGAGGATCAAGTGTACGCCAGCCCATATCACGGCTCGCACCGAATCCAAGATTATTCGAACCTGCCCAATAATATTTGTCCGTATAGGCTGTAAAAGGAAAACTCAAAGGATCGCCCGTCATGAGAAAGTTATAATACAGCCCTATCATTCCTACTAGAATAGTGCCCAGGACTATTCCGCAAAGAGCAGAGAATTTCAGTCGACTGCCTCCAATACCTATACTCCAAAGTCCGATCAACCCTGCAATAACCAATGCCTCCAGTGGCCTTATTAAACTCAGCATTCCAATAAAAAATCCGCTGATCCAACCCCATGCCGCATTACCTGTTTTTCTCGCTGCTATAACCAGATTAGCCGCAGCAAGGGTGTATGTCAGGGTTAATGTATGAGTCATAAAATTCATTGCCATAAACACATACCAGGGTGATACACACAATAAAATTAACGCAATACGTGCAGTATATCGGTTATATATTCCCTGTAAGAATAGATACGCAAGGAGTATATTTATACCCGCAAGGATTGGATTAACAAGCCATGGAACACCCAACAGAACACCAAGTGACAGTATTGCAGGCCAGCCTGGCAGCTGTGCCGAATACCATTTTTCATTATTAATATCCATAAGTTCAATATTAAAAGCCTCCGGCACCCGCGGAGCCGGCATGGTAAGCATTCCCTCAGCAAAATAGCGCGCCTGATACAGGTAAGCCGTCTCATCCGGAATGTGCGGCACTCTTTGATACGACAATATCGATAGGAGAGCAGCGAAGACCGTTACCCATATTGCCGCGACAAATGCAAAGTTATCCAAACGAATCGGGGTCTGGAGTTTACTATTATCGTGCTCCTTGCTCAAGATGCCCAGTTTTTGAAATCTTCTTTGAATCGATGACCCTACGTCTTCAGGAATTGACCATACAACAAGAATGATATTTAGAAGATTCAGTATCTGGATATAGGTCGCAAAAATAAGTTCACCTAAATAAACAGGGATTTCATACCCTATGGTTTTATCCGGGAAAAAAGATATTGGAGCAGTGGAAATAAAAAATAGAAGAAACACTGCTACTATCTGCCAGACCTTAAAGCTTCTATTCATTGTTTTTACGATAGCAGGCCAGAAGGCTCTGATGCCTGCAAAAACCAGAACACTCTGTATGGCAAGATAAATTATATGGACCGGATGGGTTTCCGTTAAAAGACGGATAAATGGTCTTATATAATGTTGATACTCACCACGCGGTCCGGCCTCAATAAGCTGGAGTGTCACCGCCTGCCCAGTGAGAGCCAACGCTAACCAGAAGGCAGATCGTCTTAATGTACCCGGCAAGCCCCACCCTGATAGAATAAATGCAACCCCTGCCGAAAAAGGCAGGCAGAATCCTCCTTCAAGAAATCCTTCCGCATTACGAAACTGTGGATCTAAATACGCCCATACGATAATTGCAATTCCTGTGGATGAGATTAAAAATTGTAGAACCCGCAACATTATCAGTTCACTTGAAGGGATTAGACGAATACTTTTTTTTTGTTAAAATGCACATTCTGCTACACGGACAGCATTGGCCATCATTGTAAATGTAAGCTGTTTGGCAGGCAGAAAGGGAAAGGTCGTCCCATCCACAAAATAGAGATTAGGAAAATCATGGCTCTGGCTATATTTTGATGCTGTATAAGGGGTCTTTTGTTCTGCGATCGGCAATGTGCCCGCATAATGTACACTTGCACCCATAGGACGTATATGTGCCATTTTAGAAGCGACTATACAGTTTAATTTCAGGAAAGCTTTGCTAACTTGTTTCAAAGTACCTTTCAA
>JAFDCR010000194.1 GCA_019312685.1 Deltaproteobacteria bacterium
CTTTATCGTCACGACAAGGACCTGGCGATCGGCATGGAAATGTTTACTAGGGAAACCCAGCCGGTTATCGACAGCTACCTTGCCGGCGAGCTGGATGAAAAAACATTTCTCAAGGAATCGCATTATTTCAATATTTGGCGTTTCGATTACCGGTTTTACCGGGATATCATCAATTTTGCCAAGCATAACAAGCTGCAGATCGTTGCCTTGAACCTTGAAAAGGATATTGTCAGCCAGGTTTTTAAAGAAGGCGGCCCGAACAGTCTGCCGGAAGAGGACCTCAGCATTCTGCCCGAAAACAGAAAGCTTGATATTCCCGGTTACAACCAGAGGATTAAAACCGCATTCATGATGCATAGAGGGCAAAACCAGAAAGGCGATTTCAGCGGTTTTTTACAGGCCCAGGCATTATGGGATGAGACTATGGCCGAAACCATAAGCGAATATCTCCAGGTGCATCCCGGCTCGCGCATGGCTGTCATTGCCGGGCGGGGCCATGTCGATAAAGAGAACGCCATCCCGCCGAGGGTGGCCCGCCGCCTGCCGGTCTCACAGGCAGTGGTGGTCAACAGTATAGGTTCCGCTGAAACTGAATCAGCGGATTACGTCTTCTTTTCTCCACCTGCAAACCTTCCCCCTTTCCCGCTGCTCGGTGTCATGCTTGAAGAAATTGAAGATGAAGAAGGTCTCCTGATCAAGGCCGTCAACCCGGATGGCCAGGCGAAACAGGCCGGGATCAGGGAAAAAGACATTATCCTGGCAATTGATAATGAGCCGGTCAATGATCTGGAGGATATTAAGATCACCATGCTTTATAAGGTGGACAGTGATAGTGTATCGGTGAGGATAAAACGGGCGGCCTTTCTAGTCGGTGATAAAGAATTGGATATTGAAGTCCAACTGAAAAAACCTGAAGAAGCTCACCATATGTAAACAAATCACTCAGCCCGGTTGATCGCCTCAGCCAGCCTGACCGCTTCAACCGTCTTAGCCACATCATGAACCCGCAGGATTGACGCTCCTTTCATGGCACAGATTGCCGAGACTGCGGCAGAAGCCACATCCCTTTCATCAACTTCCGTGTTCAAGAGTTTACCGATGAATGACTTGCGCGAATGCCCAATAAGAACGGGGCGTCCCAAGTCAAAAAATTCCTCAATCCTTTTGAGAATGCTGAGGTTGTGCCCCACGGTTTTTCCAAACCCGATTCCCGGGTCTATAATAAATCTGCTTTGCGGAACCCCGTTATCTGCCGCCCAAGCCATTCGTTCCCTGAAAAAATCCTTGATCTCGGTCACCACATCATCATAGTGGGGATCAACCTGCATGTCGGAGGGGGTACCCTGCATGTGCATTATGATAACCGGCACCTCGGTTTCCCTGACCAGTCCGATCATAGCCTGATCAAATCGCAGCGCACTGATATCATTTATTATATCAGCCCCTTCCTCCAGGGCCTTTCTGGCCACTTCAGCCTTGGTCGTGTCAATTGAGACGGGAATTGAATAGCGTTGACGAATCGTGCGGATTGCCGGAAGCACCCTGGCCGACTCTTCCTCAATACTCACCGGTTCTGCAAAAGGACGGGTGGATTCCCCCCCGACATCGATAATATCGGCGCCGGATTCCACCAGGGTCTCAACCTGGGCCGCAATACTGCTGCTGCTGAAAAACCGGCCGCCATCTGAAAAGGAATCCGGAGTGACGTTCAGAATTCCCATGACCAGCACTTTGCTGCCAAGTTCAAGCCGCATGGATCTCGATTATTGTGCTTACGAAAAAGATTAGGATTGTTTTTTTATGTTTCCGACCCGGTTTCAGTAGTTTCTGCTTCATCAGCCTTTTGCTCAACCTGCTCTCCGGAGGCCTCGCTCTCTTCATCGCCAGCCGCACCGGATTTTGCCTTCTCGATAATCTTTTCGATATCTACCTGGACGATTGTTTCTCTTTCAAGCAGGGCATGGGCCATGTCATGCAGAACCTGGATATTGTCTGTCAGGAGTTTTATTGCTGTATTGCTTGCTGTTTCAACCAGGTCCTTTACTTCATTATCAATCTTTATGGCAGTATCTTCACTGTAATCGCGATGCTGGGCTATTTCACGGCCGAGAAAAATCTGATCCTCCTTTTTACCGAAAGTCAGCGGCCCCATATCGCTCATTCCCCATTCGCAGACCATCTTTCTTGCCAGGGTGGTGGCCTGCTCGATATCATTGCCTGCACCGGTTGTGATATCCTCAAAAACAAGGGTTTCTGCTGCCCGGCCGCCCAGAAGAATACAGATTCTGTTGAGCAGATATTTTTTCGAATGGGTATATTTTTCCTCGATGGGAAGCTGCTGGGTGAGTCCCAACGCCCGACCCCTGGGGATAATGGTCACCTTGTGGATCGGATCGGTGCCCGGCAGCAGGATTGCGACAAGGGCATGCCCGGCCTCATGATAGGCGGTAATTTCCTTCTCCTTATCGGTAATGATCAAGCTCCGCCGTTCGGCACCCATCATGACTTTATCCTTAGCCTGTTCAAGATGTTCCATGGTGACTTTGTCATCACCGCTGCGGGCTGCCAGAAGAGCAGCTTCGTTGACCATATTCTCCAGGTCAGCACCGGTAAAACCGGGGGTTCCCCTGGCAATAACCTGCCAGTCGATATTATCGGCTACCGCAGTTTTTCGGCCGTATACTTCGAGAATCTTCTCACGGCCCTTGACATCAGGTACAGGCACCACAACCTGCCTGTCAAAGCGTCCGGGACGCAGCAGCGCCGGATCAAGAACGTCAGGACGGTTCGTGGCCGCAACAATAATGACACCCTCGCTTGATTCAAAGCCGTCCATTTCAACCAGCAGCTGATTCAGGGTCTGTTCCCGCTCGTCATGTCCTCCGCCAAGCCCGGCACCGCGGTGTCTGCCCACAGCATCAATTTCATCTATAAAAATAATACATGGGGCGTTTTTTTTGCCCTGAACAAAAAGATCACGGACTCTTGAAGCACCGACACCCACAAACATCTCAACAAAGTCAGAACCGCTGATGGTGAAGAAAGGTACTTCAGCTTCACCTGCAATCGCCTTGGCCAAAAGCGTCTTCCCCGTACCGGGGGCGCCCATGAGAAGTACTCCTTTGGGTATCCTGCCTCCCAGGCGGGTAAATTTCTTCGGATCCTTGAGAAAGTCAATGATCTCGGAAAGCTCTTCCTTTGCCTCTTCAATCCCGGCAACATCCTTAAAGGTGACTTTGGTTTCACCTTTTTCCATCAGCCGTGCTCTGGTCTTCCCGAAAGAAAGGGCGCCCCGGCCGCCGCCCTGCATCTGACGCATGAAGAAAATCCAGACACCGATTAAAAGCAGCATGGGGAACCAGGAAACCAGGATTGTCACATACCAGGGGGTGTCCTCCTTCTCTTTTACCGTAATATCCACACCTTTTTGGCGCAGCAGAGGGATGAGTTCAGAATCGTCAGGGGTTACGGTTCTGAAATCATTGCCGCCGCTGATAGTACCGGTTATCTGATCCCCTTCGATGGTAACCTTGCTTATGGCACCCGTTTCAACACTATTGACAAAATCACTGTAAGAAATATCAATATGCTGCAGCTGCGGCTTATTGAAAAGATTGAACAGGAGAATC
>JAFDCR010000195.1 GCA_019312685.1 Deltaproteobacteria bacterium
GACAGTGAACACAGTGCTATAGCCCAGGCTCTGGAAGCTGGACGTAAGGAGGATGTTGCCCGGATAATTCTGACAGCCTCAGGCGGACCTTTTCTAAACCTGGCCCCGGAAAGCCTCGGGAAGGTTACGCCGGAACAGGCACTGCTGCATCCCAACTGGGATATGGGACGTAAAATCTCCATTGATTCAGCAACTTTAATGAATAAAGGGCTGGAGGTCATCGAAGCCCGTTGGCTTTTTGATGTTGAACTGGATAAGATCGAAGTTGTGGTTCATCCCCAGAGCATTGTTCATTCACTGGTCGAGTTTGTTGACGGCTCTGTGGTGGCGCAGCTTGGTATTCCGGATATGCGGGTTCCCATAAGCTATGCACTTTCTTATCCCGAGAGGCTGACAACAGGCCTTTCACGTCTTAACTTAACTGAATGCAGTAATCTGAGTTTTCTGAAACCGGATACGCTGAAATTCCCAGCCTTGCAGACAGCTTATGAAGCCTGCAGGAAAGGCGGCTGTACGCCGGCAGTTCTCAATGCCGCAAATGAAATTGCGGTTGCCGCATTTTTAGACGGTAAGCTGCGGTTTCCTCAAATTTCGCAAGTGGTTGCTGAAACCATAAACAGGATGGATTATAAAGCGGATACGGATTTCGGGACAATTTTGCAGGCTGATCAAACGGCCAGAGAAGAATCAGCGGCCGTTGTAAGGGAATTTACAGAGTCCGCATCATGATTGAATGCCGGCAACATAGAAAAATTGCAGGTTATTTGAAAAAATATATTTGAGGTTTGGAAAGGAATGAGCACCTTGGTTTCTTTTGTAATTGTCCTTGGCTTATTGATCTTTGTACACGAATTCGGGCACTTTATCTGGGCCAAGTTTTTCGGGGTGAAGGTCCTGAAGTTTTCCCTTGGTTTCGGTCCGAAACTTTTCAGCAAAAAATACGGTGAAACCGAGTACCTTGTAAGCGCCTTCCCTTTGGGCGGCTATGTGAAAATGTTCGGCGAAACCCCCGGTGATCTTGTTGAGGAAAGATTATCTCCCGATGAACAGAAACGTTCCTTTGCCACCCGTCCCATCTGGCAGCGCTTTATAATTGTAGCCGGCGGCCCGGTGTTTAATCTCATATTTGCCATGTTCCTTTTTTTTCTCATTGTTTTTGTGGCAGGATTGCCGCAGCCTGTTGATTCCACTGCGATTGTCGGAGTCGGGGAGGACAGCCCCGCCGCTGAGGCCGGACTGAAGGAGGGTGATACAATCATTGCCATCAATGGTCAGGAAACCAGACATTGGGAAGATGTTTCACTGATCATTAAAGACAGTGGCGGCAGAGAAGTACTTATAAAAGTAGTTAGGGATGGAGAAAGCCTTGATATTGCCGTGACCCCTCGGATGCAAAAGATAAAAAATATTTTTGGTGAAGAGGTGGGCGAACGGTACATGATCGGGATTGCCCGGACCGAGGAGGTAATTTACGAAAAAGTCGGCTTAATAAGATCCCTGCAGGCCGGCATAAGCCAGACATGGAGCTGGATGTATCTCACGGTAATGGGCCTGGTTAAAATTATTCAGAAGGTTGTGCCTGCCTCGGAACTGGGAGGACCTATACTTATTGCCAAAATTGCGGGTGAAAGGATGGAAGCGGGCTGGGTCAACTTTCTTTACTTCATGGGAGTTCTGAGCGTAAACCTGGGTATTCTTAATCTGCTTCCTATCCCCATTCTTGACGGCGGTCACCTGGTTTTCTTTTCGGTCGAGGCGATATTGCGAAAACCCCTTAATCTGCGGACAATGGAAATTTTACAGCAGGTGGGACTCGTATTGCTGGGAACCTTGATGATTTTTGTTTTTTATAATGACCTGGTCAGGGTGTTCAGCGGCTGAGAGTGATTTGAATGACGAATAACGAATGAAGAAGGAAGGTATGCGGAATAAAACCTTCGTCAAGCGGCGGTTCCGTATTCTGCGGTTCGTACTTAAATAACATACAGATTCCCGTTGGGCCGGGAATCTATCAGGGTCTTCTACCTCTGAAATGACGGAAACAGGAAAAGTTAAACCGGACATGGCACATACGCAAAAGGATATAAAAGGTTTGCGCAAGCCGGTGATACTGGCACTTGAAACTGCGACCATGTGCGGCAGCGTTGCCCTGGTTGCCGGAAGCGGACTTGTGGCGGAATTTTCACTACAATCAATGGAAACCCATTCCCGCAGACTGTTGGCGGGAGTTGATCGGCTTTTGCTGGAAGCAGCCGTTGAATGGACTGATATTGATGCCGTGGCTGTAAGTCAGGGCCCTGGCAGTTTCACCGGTTTGCGAATAGGGCTGGCAACGGCCAAAGGTCTGGCAATGACCGCCGGAGCAAAGCTTATAGGGGTGGGAACTCTGGACGGGCTGGCAGCACAACTTTTTGCTGTGCACGGCTGCCTGGTCTGCCCGGTTCTGGATGCCAGGAAAAAAGAGGTGTACTGCGGTTTTTACAGATGCGATACAAATGGGATACCACGGCTTGTGGGAGAATACCAGGTTGTCACCCCTGAAGTACTCTGTGAGAAGATTGATGAACCCGTGATCATGCTGGGTGATGGTTTATTGGTCTATGGTGATTTCTTTCAGGAAAAGCTGGCGGATTTTCTCAAGGTTCCGCCTCTGAGTACATATTTTCCCAGAGCGGCATCAATCGGTATGCTGGCCAGGGAAAAGTGGCAGGAGGCAGAGTTTCTCGATCCTGCCGCAACCGAGCCGATATATATAAGGCCGTCGGAAGCGGAACTAAATATTGTGAAAAACTGAGTAAGTTTGCATGCTCAGAGGCTCAGAGGAAGGAATAGTGAGGAGTAAGGAGTGAGGAGTGAGGGCTGTGGCAGAACTAAGGATTGAGTTTTGAGAATTTAAGTGACAGGGTGCCGAGGTTGCGATACTGAGTTTAAAGGAGGCCTGCTTTGAGCACTTTTTGTCATATGGGGAAAATTATTTATATTTGTTTACCGCTGAAAAATTAAAATCTATTCCTTGAACCTTGAACCTTGA
>JAFDCR010000196.1 GCA_019312685.1 Deltaproteobacteria bacterium
AGCATGACTTTTCCTTGCAGGAGAACGATGGCTGCATAGGCAAGCCAGGGGCTTTCTGCAAGAAAATTTAATATCCGTGAAAGTCTCTGCCTGTAGGATACGTTCATCAATAAGTCTGCTGAAATTTTACTGCTGCATCCTGTTTTTATTGAGATTGAAAACTTGAATCAGTTTTGAGGCTATCTCCGTCTGGATTGGTAATACTCTCTGCACGCTTTGATTTTTCTGACAAATTGCCTGGGTCATCATCAACATGACCTGGAGTGACCCGCATATAGTCTCCCCGTGAGAGGTATTTTTCCAGCCAGATGTAAAGACAGATAAAAAGATAACGGCTTCCCATCTCTTTTATTTTCAGTTTCGGTTCCCCTGTTCTCCTGTTACGCCAGGTAATGGGGATAACGCTCCAGGTGAATCCCCGGACAATTGCCTTGAGCGGTAGTTCAACCGTAAGGTTAAAGTGTGGCGAGATAAGCGGACGGCAACCATCAATGACTTCACGCCGATAAGCCTTGAAAGCGTTGGTGGTGTCGTTAAGTTTGATTCTGAATAGCATCCGGAGGAAGGTGTTGGCAAAACGGTTGATAATAAGCTTTAACCAGGGATAATCGATAACAGCGCCACCTTTTATAAAACGGCTGCCGAAAACACAGTCAAACCCTTTGTTAAGTTCCCGCCAATAGCGGACCACATCACGACAATCATCCGACTCATCTGCCATCATAACAACCACTGCATCACCGGCAATATGATCAAGGCCATGGATGATTGCCCGGCCGAAACCGTTTAAGCCGGTATTTTTTACCGGTTTAAGCTGCGGGAGACGCTGACCGAGTTCCCGGAGCACTTCCCAGGTCCTGTCAGTACTGCCGTCATCAACAACAATTATCTCATGCTCCACCTTATGCAGCCGCAGCTCAAGGTTGAGGTGTTCCACCGTCGAACGGATGCATGCCTCCTCGTCTCTTGCAGGTATCACTACTGACAGGAGTTCCAGAGTTTTTTTATGCTTTAAATGGTCGTTCATCAGTATCCGGAAATTTCCAACCAATCTGGATTTTGTTCTGCATGCAGCGCAATTTCTTCCAGAATGTTCTCAAGTGGGGTTTGCGGCTGCCAGTCCCAAGTTTTTCCAGCCAGTGTAGAGTCCATAACCATCCAGGGAATATCGAAGGGGCGGGTTTCTAATACTGCCGCAATCTCATGGGGACCGAAACGTTCACGGCACCAACCGCTCAGTTGAGCCAGTGACATGGAATTGCGTACTCCGCCGCCCAGGTTGATAATCTTTGGTATTTCTGTTGTGAAACCCGTGGAGGTTTGCTTTCTTAAAAGAGGCAGAAGATCGCGCGGCTGAAAAGAATCACGCACCTGGTAACCCTTGCCGTCGAATCCGATGTAAGACAAAGGCTTTTTTCTCAACCAGGAGTTGAGCCAATACGCGAAAATTCCCTGGTCAGCTCTGCCGAACTGCCCTGAACCGGCCAGTACCCCGCAGCGGTTAATCCAGACTGGATTGTGAAAACTCTCACCGTATTCCAGAGCAAGAATCTCAGAAGCAAGTTTGGTGCTGCCGTAAAGCGAGATTGGCGGCTCGGTACTGAAAGATTCGCTAACTCCGGCTGCGCTAACTCCGGGTGGCAGCGGCCGGTCGGCCTTCAGGATAAAAGCGTCATCCTCCGGCTCAACATGAATGTCAGTCAGTTTATTGATTGAATAGACTCTGCTGGTACTGAGGAGGATAAAACCGGCACCGTTTCTTTTGCAGTATTCAAGCATGTTTACCGTTCCAATGAGATTATGCTCCACCAGTTGACGGCTGCTGGAATAACCTTTAATCCCTGCAAGGACACTGGGGTTGGCTGCAGCATCAATGACCCAGTCGACTTTTGGTAATGTTGCGAAATCGGAGGCCAGGCGAATATCTCCATGGTAGAACCGGATTCCCAGTTTTATTAATTCGTTTCTGTTCAGTTCACTGCCGGGCCGAGTGAAATTGTCCAGTCCGTAGATCTCAATCCCAGGTTCAGCTTCCAGCCACGCTTGAGCTAATGTACTTCCTACAAAACCGCAGATTCCGGTAATTAGGATTTTCATTTATTCCCCCTTGCCTCCCAGGATTGAACGATCTCTTCCACTATCTGGTGCAGATTTTTTGTGATATTCCATTGCGGATAATGAGACTTCATCTTCGAGAGATCGCTATAATAACAGATATGGTCGCCTATGCGGGGCTGATCAAGGTAGCGGTATTTCTGTTTTTTGCCGCTTAACTCGCCAACAAGGGAGAAGGCTTCCAGGATTGAACAGGTATTTTCCTTACCGCCGCCCAGGTTATAAACTTCGCCACAGCGCGGCTCTAGATAGAAAGCATAAGCAAAACTGGCGACATCTTCGGAGTGAATATTGTCGCGCACCTGCTTACCTTTATAGCCGAAAATAGTATATTCAATCTGTTCCAGGTTGCACTTTACCAAATAGCTTAAAAAACCATGCAGTTCTACACCTGAATGGTTCGGCCCCGTCAGGCAGCCGCCTCGCAGACAGCAGGTCGGCATCTTGAAGTAGCGGCCGTATTCCTGCACTATGATGTCCGCAGCAACTTTGGAGGCGCCGAACAGGGAATGTTTTGACTGGTCAATGGAGAAGGTTTCAGGGATACCGTTTGCATAGGCAGGATCTGCATAGTCCCATCTGGTTTTTAGTTCTTTGAGCGGAATGGTATTCGGCAGATCTCCATAAACCTTATTTGTGGACATATGGATAAATGGAGCCTCGGGACAAAACTGCCTGGACGCCTCCAATAAGTTGAGGGTGCCGACAGCATTTGTATCAAAGTCATCAAATGGAATATCCGCGGCACGATCATGGGAGGGCTGCGCTGCTGCATGGATGATACATGCCGGGCGCAGTTCCTTGACAAGTTCAAGCATCCCCGCTCGATCACGAATATCAAGTTCATGATGGCGGAAATTCGTTAGCTGTCCCGTTAACTGATATTGGCGCCAACGGGTGTCTCCCTGGGAACCGAAGAAAACCGCCCGCTGATTATTATCAAGGCCATGGACAAAAAAATCACGGGCATGGAAGAAAACCGCGACTTCAGAACCGATAAGTCCCGAAGAACCTGTTATCAGAACATTTTTCATACTGTGGAATTCTCGTTATTTCCTGTTTTGTAACAGAATATGAAATTATGCCTAACTATTATAATAA
>JAFDCR010000197.1 GCA_019312685.1 Deltaproteobacteria bacterium
AGTATCTCTGGCGCCCGGAAATTAATCGTTTCTGCCGCATGGTTTCAAAGGATGAAAACAATGATCTTGTTTATGATGATTCTTGTGACGCCAGTCTCTGGGGGCTTTTTGCCTTTGGTCTGTATGATGCAGATGATGAACGTATCATCGCAACCATTGAGGCGGTTAGAGATAAACTCTGGGTCAGAACCCCTGTAGGCGGCCTGGCCCGATACGACGGGGACCAGTATCACCGGGTCGATGGTCAGCTTCCAGGCAACCCATGGTTTATCAGCACCCTCTGGTTTGCCGACTATATGACTGATAAGGCACGCACTGAAGAAGAACTGGCGGAACCTCTCAAAATACTCGAATGGGCTGCCGAACATGCCTTGCCTTCAGGCGTTCTTGCTGAGCAGGTTCACCCGCTTTCCGGAAGACCGCTTTCGGTTTCGCCCCTGACCTGGAGTCATGCGACTTTTGTAGCAACGACCAGAAGAATAATGCGAAAGAAGGCCCGCTTTGATAAGTGTCCTGAATGTGATCTCTCTAAAGATGTAATCACTTCGGGAGATGACTGGCTCTCTAAACTTTATGCAAAAGCCTGTGATACTATTCACGGCATATGCACTGTAAAATAAGTCTATCAGATAAAGATAAATAAAGATAAATTAACCCGGACATTACTTATGCAAGACAGGTCGTACAATGCCCTCGTTGTAATGGAGAAAGGAGACAACACTTACTCCCGTGAAGTACAATTAAAAAAAATTAAGGATCTTCCTGATGGAGACCTGCTCATCAGAGTTCAATATTCTTCTTTAAACTATAAGGATGCCCTTTCCGCTTCAGGCAATCGTGGGGTTACCAAACGATATCCGCATGTACCCGGTATAGATGCTGCCGGAATTGTGGAAGAAAGCAATAGTGAAGATTTCCGACCCGGCGACAAAGTGATTGCCACCGGTTTTGATCTTGGTATGAATACCTCCGGCGGATATGGCCAATATATACGTATCCCCGCCGAATGGGCTGTTCACTGCCCTCAGCAACTTTCTTTACGGGAAAGCATGCTCTATGGCACCGCGGGGTTTACCGCAGCCCAATCAGTTGATAAGCTGATAAATTTCCCTGTAAGGCCTGAACAGGGAAAGATCCTCGTCAGCGGCGCAACAGGCGGTGTGGGGTCCATTGCGATAGCCATCTTGACAAAACTTAGTTACAGGGTTGCTGCTGTAAGCGGCAAACCCGAGGCGGAGAGTTTTCTGAACCAGCTCGGCGCAGAAGAAATTATTACTCGACAGCAGGCTGCAAACTTGTCAGGGAAATTATTACTCAGGGAAAAATGGGCCGGAGTAATAGATACCGTTGGCGGAGAAATCCTTGCCACAGCGATAAAATCAACTGCTTACGGCGGAGTCATAACCTGTTGCGGCAATGTCGCTTCACCTGAACTTCCTCTTTCTGTTTACCCATTTATATTGCGCGGCGTGTCGTTGTTGGGTATAGATTCAGCTAAATGCCCTGTCCATACCCGAAAGAGAATCTGGCAGAAACTTTCAGATGAATGGAGAATTGAATACCCCGATTCCCAGGTGCATGACTGCAGTCTGCCGGAACTTTCTGGTATTATTGATGAAATGTTGCTGGGCCGCCACAGCGGCCGTGTAATTGTAAATCTGCTTTAAACGGAAACAACGGGACAGGTAACTGTCCTAGACTGACAAATTAATAAAGGAGGTGTTAAATGGCTGGAAGTGTTTACAAAGTTATCGAACTGGTAGGAACAAGTGAAAACTCCTGGGAGGAGGCTGCCAGAACCGCGGTTGAAACTGCAGCAAAAAGCCTGAAAGACCTGAGAGTGGCTGAAGTTACAACGCTTGATATGCGTATTGATGACAATAAGGTTGTTTCGTACAGGGCCAAGGTAAGATTATCCTTTAAATATCACAGCTGATAATTTTCTTTTAAATCTCTGGAGGTGATGTGCATGTCTGATCACCTCCAGAGCCGTACTTTTGCAGCCAGGCTTTCCATCCTGGTTCTCACCGTGTTCTTTATCGTCGTTACAATATTGCAGATCGGGGCCCGGAAAGACAATTTAGCAGCAACCATAAAGGAAAAGACATGATCATAAAACAATTGCAACTGGGTGCTGACAAAGTGTTTTGCTATATATTGGCCTGCGAAGAGAGCCGTGAGGCTGTGGTCATCGATCCCTGCGGTGGTGACGCCAAAGTACTTACCCTCATACAGGAGTTGCAGTTAAAGCCTTTATTTATAGTGAACACTCATTTTCACCCGGACCATACCTGCGGCAACAGGGCTGTCAAGGAGGCATCGGGAGCGGAAATTGTCATGCATGAAGCTGACGAACTTCTCCTGCATGATCTTAACGCGAAAGAATATTTCGACCGACTGGGTTTCCCTACCCCTCCCCCTGTAGACAGAACCGTTCATGACGGCGACCTGCTTGTTTTTGGCAAGTACTCCCTCAGCATCATCCATACCCCCGGTCACTCACCGGGCTCAATCTGCCTTTATACAGAGGGCAACCTCTTTACAGGCGATTCTCTCTTTGTGGGGGCTGCCGGAAGGGTTGATGTGCCTGGTGGGGACTTTACCACTCTGATTGAATCTCTTACGGCCAAAATTGCCGTTCTTCCGGAAGAAACAATAATCTGGCCGGGGCATGATTATGGTGACAGTATAACAAGCACTGTCGGTCGTGAGAAAAAAGAAAATCCCTACCTTGGAGGTGAATGGTAATATCCGGAACCAGCACGATTTCAATTTTTCTCAATTCCTTTGTCATTTAATAAACAGGGCTAGGCCTGAATTCAATTTTGCATAATATGTTTTCATTGAAGTTGTGGCATGTTTAAACTGCATGACCTCATGTTTATTCCATAGGACATTACAGCACCGCCAAGGAAAAAATCATACTGGATAGAGATGGCCAACAGACTAGCACAGGAAAAAAGTCCGTATCTCCTGCAGCATGCGGAAAATCCCGTAGACTGGTATCCATGGACCGATGAGGCTTTTGCTCTGGCCTCCAGAGTTGACAAGCCGATATTTCTCTCCATAGGCTATTCCACCTGTCACTGGTGCCATGTCATGGCGCATGAGTCGTTTGAGGATGAGCAGATTGCCGAACTGATGAACGAGGCCTTTGTCTGTATAAAGGTTGACCGTGAGGAACGGCCTGATATCGATAACATCTACATGACCGTCTGCTCTCTAATGACCGGTGGCGGCGGCTGGCCTCTGACCATTATCATGACTCCCGACAAGAAACCTTTTTTTGCCGGGACATATTTTGCCAAGCATTCAGCCTACGGCCGTATCGGCATGCTTGACATGATTCCGCGTCTTCAGGAGTTATGGCAGACCAGACGCAAGGAAATTTTACAGTCCACGGAAAACATCCTCAAGGTCCTGCAGGAACAAACCCGGACAGAGCCGGGTGGAGAGCTTGACGAAAAAATCCTCCATGATGCCTTCAATGATCTGTCGAACCGCTATGATCCAACGTATGCAGGTTTCAGCCGGGCACCGAAATTTCCCACTCCCCATAACATAACCTTTCTGCTCAGATACTGGAAAATGACCGGCAGCGACCAGGCCCTGGCAATGGCCGAGAAAACCCTTGCCGCCATGAGACTTGGCGGTATATACGACCAGGTCGGCTTCGGATTCCACCGGTATGCCACCGATGAAAAATGGCTCCTGCCCCATTTTGAGAAGATGCTCTATGACCAGGCCCTTTTGGCCATGACCTACCTGGAGACCTACCAGATAACCGGCAATACCTTATTCAAAGAGACCGTCCGGGAAATTTTCACCTATGTACTCCGGGATTTGACCGCACCGGAAGGTGGTTTCTATTCAGCCGAAGATGCCGACAGTGAAGGCGAAGAAGGCAAATTTTATGTCTGGACCGTTGATGAGTTGAAAAAAATCCTCTCACCCGAAGAGTTTGATTTTGTCCTGAAGACTTACAATGTATTACAGGATGGGAATTTTCGTGACGAGGCCGGTGGAGAAAAAACCGGAGCAAATATCCTCCATCTGTCAAAACAGGTATCTGATAAAAAACACAAAGAAATTCTGAAAAAACTTTTTACCGAAAGAACAAAAAAGATTCATCCGCATAAGGATGACAAGATACTTACCGACTGGAACGGCTTGATGATCGCGGCCCTGGCTATGGGGGCAAGGATTCTCGGCATATCCGAATATCAGGAGGCTGCATCCAAGAGTGCCGGTTTCATCCTGTCAGTCATGTGGGATAACGAACATCTCCTGCACCGCTATCGAGACGGAGAGTCAGCAATCAAGGGATTCCTGACTGATTATGCCTTTCTTGTCTGGGGACTGTTGGAATTATATGAAGCCTCTTTTGATCCGCAAATTCTTAAAGAAGCTGTTCGGATAAACGATCTGATGCTTGATCTTTTCTGGGATGGCACCCACGGCGGCTTCTTCCTTACCCCTGATGACGGTGAAACGCTTTTGATACGTCCCATAGAAATCTATGACGGTGCCCTGCCCTCGGGAAATTCCATTGGCCTGGCAAATCTTCTGCGTCTGGAGCTTTTGACCGGCCGTCCGGAGCTTGGCAAACAGGCAAATAAAATGATCGAGACATTTGCCGGCCAGCTGAGGGAGGTTCCGGGCGGTTATACCCAGTTTCTCTCTGGATTATATTCTGTTCTGTCCCCTTCAAGCGAAATTGTAATCGTCGGTAGTCCTCAAAAAAATGATACCCAAAAGCTGCTCTCAATAATCAATAGAACCTTTCTGCCCAATACAGCAGTCCATCTGAAGGATCCAGCGGGAAACAATAAAAAACTTGCCGAACTGGCGCCGTTTACTGAAAATCATACCGCCATTGATAACATGGCTACCGTATATGTCTGCCGGAATCACACCTGCAAATCACCCACATGTAACCCTGAGCAGTTCATGAAATTACTGCGTGACTGAAACTTGGGCAAGAAAGGTTTTATTAGCCCCTTGAGAAATATTGTGTAATGCGATACATAACAAAATCTCGTTAGCGTAATTTTAAATTCACTAAATAAAATTTTTATCAAAGAGGAAATACATGAACACCCAGAACGCAGCAATAGACGAACTCTGCATCAACACTATCCGTTTTCTCTCTGTTGACGCCGTCCAGCAGGCCAATTCCGGCCATCCAGGAATGCCGATGGGCGCGGCTCCCATGGCTTATGTTTTATGGACAAAGTTCCTGCGTCACAGTCCCAAAAATCCCGGATGGCCCGACAGGGACCGTTTTGTCCTGTCCGCCGGGCACGGCTCTATGCTTCTTTACAGCCTGCTCCATTTATGCGGCTACGACCTGTCGCTTGATGAAATAAAGAATTTCCGGCAGTGGGGAAGCAAAACCCCCGGTCACCCTGAATATGGCGACACTCCTGGTGTTGAGACCACAACCGGCCCCTTGGGCCAAGGGTTTGCCATGGGTGTCGGTATGGCTATTGCCGAACGTCATCTTGGAGCCAGGTTCAACAAACCGGGGAGTGAAATCGTCAACCATTATACATACGGAATTGTCAGCGACGGCGATATCATGGAGGGAATATCTCATGAAGCGGCTTCCCTGGCCGGCCACTTGAAACTGGGTAAGCTTATTTACCTGTATGACGACAATAAGATATGCATTGAAGGCAAATGCGACCTTGCCTTTAACGATGACACCATGAAACGGTTTGATTCCTACGGCTGGGATGTTCAACAGGTAGGTGACGGCAATGACCTTGGAGCCATTGAAAAGGCCATTGAGGCCGCCCGCAGCGAAACAGGGAAACCCTCACTCATCGCAGTACGGACTTCCCTCGGTTTCGGCAGTCCCAATCGTCAGGACACCTCCAAGGCCCACGGCGAACCTCTTGGTATCGAGGAAAGAGAGCTGACCAAGGAAAATCTGGAGTGGCCGCAAGAACCAACGTTTTATATTCCTGAGGAGGCGCTGGCTCATTTCAGAAAATCCATTGACAAAGGCCTTGAACTTGAAGAGCAGTGGACAGAGATTTTGCGGAGCTACAACAATGAATTCCCGGATCTTGGAGAGAAATTTGAAAAGCAGCTTAATGGGGAACTTCCTCCTGGTTGGGACGGCGACATCCCGGAATTTCCTGCTGATCCCAAGGGCAAGGCGACCCGCGTCATTTCCGGCCAGGTATTGAATGCCATTGCCAAAAACGTGCAGGCCCTAATGGGCGGTTCCGCTGATCTTGCCCCCTCCAACAAAACCATGATAGACAACGAATCCAGCTTTCAGGCGGATTCACCTGACCTACGCAATATCCATTTCGGCGTGCGGGAATTCGGCATGACCGCGATATTAAACGGCATGGCACTTCATGGAGGCCTCATACCCTATGGCGGCACATTCCTTGTATTCTCGGATTATATGCGTCCGGCCATCCGTTTGGCTGCCCTGATGAAACAGCATGTCATTTATGTCCTGACCCATGACAGCATCGGTCTTGGTGAGGACGGCCCCACCCACCAGCCTATAGAACATCTTGCTGCACTACGGGCCATGCCGAATCTAACCGTTATACGCCCTGCCGACGCCAATGAAACAGCCGAGGCCTGGAGATTTGCGCTAAAAAACACAAACGGTCCAACGGTTCTTGCCCTGACCAGACAATCAGTCCCGACTCTTGACCGTGCTGTTTATGGACCGGCAGAAAACCTCCATAAAGGCGCCTATATTCTCAAGGATACCGAGTCCACTCCCAATGCCATAATTCTGGCGAACGGCTCCGAGATACAGCTTGCCCTTGAAGCCTCGGAAACCCTTGCCCGGGAAAACATAGCCGCCAGAGTTGTCTGTATGCCGAGTTGGGAACTTTTTGACATGCAGCCTCAGGATTACAGGGATTCAGTCCTGCCGGTTGAGGTTAAAAACAGGGTTGCCATTGAAGCAGGCACTACCCAGGGATGGCATAAATATGTAGGCATGCAAGGCACTGTTATCGGTTTGGACCATTTTGGTGCATCCGCTCCGATGAAAGATCTGTTCAATAACTTCGGGATTACCGCGGAAGCGGTGGTCCAGGCTGTCAGGAGCCTCATCAACAGGTAAGAAAAGGCTGCTCATGATTATTGCATTGGATGCAGACCATAGAGGATATCCCCAATGATGAAAGACACAGAGACCGTTTGCAGAAAGTAACGGCACTTGAAAAAAACTCCCTCTCATGAATGAAGTCCCAAATAAAAGAGCTCCCTGGCGTGACACCCTGCATGAAATAATTTTCGAGGCTGAAACTCCTGCGGGCAAATGGTTTGATATTCTCCTCATCGCAAGCATTCTAACAAGTGTCACCGCTGTCATGCTTGACAGTGTTGGAGCTGTCAATGAGCGCTACGGCCACCTGCTCAACGGCATAGAATGGTTTTTCACCATTTTATTCAGCATTGAATACATCTTGCGCCTTGTCTGTGTCAACCGCCCCCTCCTTTATGCCAAAAGCTTTTTCGGCATTGTCGATCTTCTGGCTATTGTCCCGACCTATATCAGCGTTTTTATTCCCGGAAGTGAATATTTTCTCGTGATCCGTATTCTGAGAATACTACGGATATTCAGGGTATTGAAG
>JAFDCR010000198.1 GCA_019312685.1 Deltaproteobacteria bacterium
ATAAATTAGGTGAGTTCTCGCCGACCAGGACTTTTTATAGTCATGCCGGTGACAGAAAAGGAAAGAAGTAACAGCTGTTCAGGTTTATAAGGATCAATAAAACTGTTTAGGAAGTTAAAAAGTTAGCAAGAGAAAAAGGAGTTTACGCCATGGAAGCAAAGGCGGTTGCTCGATTCATTCGAATATCACCACAGAAAGCCCGTTTGGTTGCAGATGTTGTCAGGGGGCAGGATGTAGACAAGGCAATAACGACACTTCGTTTTATGCCCAAGAAAGGCGCACAGCTTATTCGTAAGGTTATTGAGTCTGCCGTGGCCAATGCAAGCCAGAGTCAGGATATAGATGTAGATACCCTCTACGTGAAACAGATTTATATCGATGGCGGACCGACTCTGAAAAGGATCAGGCCCAGGGCCATGGGGCGCGCGAACAGGATATTGAAGAGAACAAGCCATATAACGGTTGTTCTGGATGAACAGTAATGTGCAGACTGTTTCATATACAGATTTTGTAGAAAAAATATAGAGTAAATGGAGGAAAGTTTTGGGTCAGAAAGTTAATCCTATCGGTTTACGGCTCAACATCACACGTGGTTGGGAGTCAACCTGGTATGCTGATAAAGGTTATGCCAAATATTTGCTGGAAGACCAGGAAATCAAGAAATATCTCAAGCAGAGGCTCTTTCATGCCGGCATTGCAAGGATCAATGTGGAAAGGACCGGCGAAAAGGTAAGGGTGAAGCTCCACACCGCAAGACCCGGAATTATCATAGGGAAGAAGGGTGTTGAGATTGAGGCCTTGAAACAGGACCTCGATAAATTGACCCAGAGGGAATCCATTATTGATATACAGGAAGTGAGAAGGCCCGAGGCAGATGCCCAGTTGGTTGCGGAGAATGTTGCCATGCAGCTGGAGAGGCGAGTGGCTTTTCGTCGGGCCATGAAAAAAGCGGTCAACACGGCTTTGCGTTTCGGGGTAAAGGGTATAAAGATTTCCTGTGCCGGCCGCTTGGGCGGTGCAGAGATGGCCCGCCGGGAATGGTACCGTGAAGGACGTGTGCCGCTGCACACCCTACGTGCTGATATTGACTACGGTCTGGCAGAGGCTAAAACGACTTACGGTATCATCGGCGTAAAGGTTTGGATCTTTAAAGGCGAAGTACTTGATCAGGCGGAAGAGGAATAAAACCCTTGGCAGCAGTTAACTGACAGAGAGATAATACCGACTGAAAATTGTCGGCATCATAAAGCATGATGCGGACAGGTAGAGCGATTACGACTTTGATTTTACAGGCCCTGTTACTGACTACGATACAATTTATGATTTTATAAAATTGAGGAATACCCATGTTAAGTCCGAAAAAAATAAAATATAGAAAACAGATGAAAGGCCGCATGCGGGGCACGGCCTATCGTGGATCAACCATCAGTTTTGGAGACTATGCCTTGAAAGCTCTGGAATGCGGGCGTATGACTTCCCAGCAGATCGAAGCAGCCCGTATTGCCATTAACAGGACGGTTAAGCGAGGCGGTAAAATGTGGATCAGGGTTTTTCCGGATAAACCTTTGACCAAGAAGCCGGCGGAAACCAGAATGGGTAAGGGTAAGGGCAGTCCGGAGCAATGGGTAGCGCCGATCAAACCCGGACGGATTCTTTATGAATTAACCGGAGTAGATGAAGATCTGGCAATAAAGGCTTTGACCTTGGCCGGAAATAAGCTTCCGTTTGCCACCAAGGTGATTTCAAGGAGTACAACATTATGAAAGCCAAAGACCTGAGCAAAAAATTAAGCGAAATGAGTGATGAGGATCTCGCGGCAAAAGAACGCGATTTACGCGAGGATTACTTCAAGCTGAAATTTCAGCACGGCGTCGGTCAGCTGGAGAATACCGGCAGATTAAAAGAGGTGCGTAAGGATATAGCCCGGGTACTCACAGCAAAAAATACCAGGAAAATTTCGCAGTAATATATCTGTTACTCAGTTTTGAATAATTTATGGAAGATGACGATGAGTGAATCAAAGATAGCACGTAAAACGAAAATCGGTTCCGTGATCAGCAATAAAATGGACAAGAGTGTCGTGGTCCAGGTTGACAGGCGAGTCCGCCATAAACTGTACGGCAAGTTCATGAGTAAGCGGGTCAAATATATGGCTGACGACCCCAATAACGTATGCAACGTAGGAGATGTTGTTTTGATTGAGGAATGCCGTCCGCTGAGCAAGAACAAAAGATGGCGGGTTCGTTCAATTGTGGAGCAGGCAGTCTGATCCACTACAAAAAATACAGAGCTCAGTTTAATTAAAAGGAGGCTGTTGCAAGACAGCTTGAAGCAAAAAAAGTTACACAACCTACTGGTTGTTTGGTGATGCTATGATACAGACAGAAACATTACTTAACGTGGCCGATAACTCAGGAGCCAAAAAGGTGCTCTGCATCAGGGTGCTCGGCGGTACACGCAGGCGCTATGCCAGGATCGGCGATATTATTGTGGTAACCGTTAAGGAAGCCATTCCGCATTCAAAGGTCAAAAAAGGCGATGTTTTGCGCGCAGTGGTTGTGAGAACGAAGAAGGAGCTGAAGCGCTGGGACGATACCTCGGTTAAATTCGATGAGAATGGAGCGGTGTTGCTTTCAGGAAGCGGTGATCCCATCGGCACGCGTATTTTTGGTCCGGTAGCAAGAGAACTGCGGTCCCTTGGGTTTATGAAAATTATTTCTCTGGCCCCTGAAGTTTTATAATTGAATCAACAATGATGAGCCGGCCTGAATGAAGGCGGGAGGCGGATATTATGCAGCATGGAAAGAATTTTTTAAAGGTAAATGATCAGGTTGAGGTTATTACAGGCAAGGATAAGGGCCGTGTCGGTAAAATTATCAAAGTCTTTAAGAAAAGCGACAGGGCACTGGTGGAAAGAATCAACATGATCAAGCGCCACACCAAGGCAAGAGCTGCAGGCCAGGAAGGCCAGATAATTGAAAAGGAAGCACCAATTCATGTCTCAAATTTGATGCTGGTGTGTCCTAAGTGTACGAACACTGTACGTGTGGCTAAAAAAACTCTTGATGACGGCTCCAAGATAAGAATCTGTAAAAAGTGTTCTGAAAGTGTTGAGCCCAGCAAGAAGTAGTGAATAGAGCGCGG
>JAFDCR010000199.1 GCA_019312685.1 Deltaproteobacteria bacterium
TACCGGGCCTTGCGGCTGAGCAAGGCAAAGGAGGGTGAAGTGCTGGGACTCTATGGTTTTGGTGCGTCTGCCCATGTCGCTATACAGGTTGCACTCCACTGGGGATGCAAGGTTTTTGTCTTCACCCGGGGAAAAGAACATCAGGATCTTGCCAGAAAACTGGGAGCTTTTTGGGTGGGACATCCAAAGGAAAAACCACCGGAAAAGCTTAATAGCGCAATCATCTTTGCCCCTGTCGGTAGTTTGGTGCTTGATGCCCTGGAGGCCCTTCACAAAGGTGGAACCCTTGCCCTTGCGGGTATTTATATGTCACCCATTCCAGAAATGGATTATGTACGGCATCTATACCATGAAAAAACCATTCAAAGTGTGGCGAACAGCACCCGAATGGACGGGAAAGAACTCCTTGCCCTCGCAGCTGAAATCCCCATCCATACCGAGATACAAAGATTTTCTCTGCAGCAAGCAAATGACGCACGTCTTGCCCTCAAAACTGGAAAGATCAACGGAGCCGGTGTACTTGAAATACATTAAAAGGGAAGTACTCCTGTCTTTTGGAGAAGTATGACTAACACTGCGAGCGGGGCGATGTATTTGACCAGGAAATGCCAGATATCATAAAAATGAAAGGTGTTTTCAATCCGTTTAATTTCAGCTTCTTTTTGACCGTGGGTCAAAATCCATCCTGCAAAGAGAGCAATAAAAAATCCTCCTATAGGCAGCATGTAATTGGTTGCCAGGAAATCAAGAGAATCAAAAATATCCCTTGAACCGAAGAGGGTAACACCTTTTAAGCTGCTCCAAGAAAGTGCTGAGGGAATCCCTATAAGAAAAATGACGGTTCCCATCACATAGTCCGCTTTCTTGCGCGACCAGTTCAGTTCATCAATAAAATAGGAGACAACAACCTCAAGAAGTGAGATAGCCGATGTAATGGCGGCAAAGGCTACTAAAACAAAAAAAGAAATAGCAACAAGCTGCCCGGCCGGCATTCGGGCAAAAACCTCTGGAAGCGTTATAAAGAAAAGGCCAGGACCTACCTGTGGATCTACATCATAAGTAAACACAATGGGAAATATCATCAGTCCCGCCATCAGGGCATAGAAGGTATTTAAAACTACAATCTCTAAGGCTGAGCTTGAAATATTGGTGCCCTTGTCAAGGTAACTCCCATAGGTAAGCATAGCACCCATCCCAAGGCTGAGTGAAAAAAAGGCATGGCCAAGTGCTTCGAGTATTCCTTCACGTGTCAGTTTTGAAAAGTCAGGTTTTAGAATAAACTGAATCCCCTCACCTGCACCTGGAAATCTCAGGGAATTAATCATGAGGATTAGTAGAATGATCAGGAGTGAAGGCATGAGCACCTTGCTCCACCGCTCAATGCCCGTTGTGATGCCACCCCGGACAATAATCATTGTCATGAACATAAAGAGCCCATGCCAGATTAACTGTTGCCAGGGATTTGCGAGAAAACTGGAAAAGATGGGACCTGCGCTTCCCTCCTTAAAAAAGTGAAACCCGGATTCCCAAATATAGCGTAAAATCCAGCCCCCTACTACACTGTAGTAGGAGAGGATAATAAAACCTGATAAAACCCCTAACCACCCAACCAGGGGCCAGGCACGGTTAAAACTTAATTGTTTAAAAGCACCAACAGGGCTTTTCTGGGCACTGCGCCCTATAATAAACTCGGCAATCATTATCGGGATCCCTATAATGAGTACAGATACTACATAAGCAATAACAAATGCTCCACCTCCGTACTGCCCTGCCTTATAAGGAAATCGCCAGATATTCCCCAAACCGATTGCCGAACCGGATGCTGCCAAAACAAATCCCAATTTTGTTGCCCAGTGATCTCTGGGTTGTTCAGTTTTATTAGCCATCAGAAAAATCTCATTAAACAACTGTAAAAATCATTCAACTATTAAATCTTCAAGTATTATCGAGCACTTTATTAGTATTATTATTGTTATGAAAGTCAAGCAAAAACAGTAACAGCTGGACATGGAGAGCAGTAAAGCGTATTTTTCAAAAGTACTTCAAAAAAGAACTCAATTTTGCTATAAACAATCGAAGCATGAGAGGAGAACAACCTGCACATGAAAAAAAGAGGTCAGACAACTCCGGAAAATGTAGGTTCAATATTAGAGCGGGTTTTTACTAATCTCAATCTGGGAATTAAAGTTAAACAATACCAGATATGGGATGTTTGGGAAGGTGTGGTGGGAGAAGCAATTGCCCGTCAGGCACAACCCCATCAAATTAAAAACATGGTTCTCTGGGTTAACGTTTCAAGCTCAACCTGGATGCAACAGCTGGAATTTATGAAAAAACAGATTGTGAGCAGGTTAAACGATTGCATTGGTGAAGCAGTAATAAAAGATATCCATTTCCGAATTGGTTAAATCCTTCCAAAAACCTGATTTATCATTTGGAAACAAATGCTCTTGAATGCCTGACAGCTCTTCTGTGGTAATGAAAACAGCACCGCCACCGGCGGAAAGGTAGCATAACGTTTTCTGGTATTGCTGCCTTTCCCCTCAAATTTCGTCATA
>JAFDCR010000200.1 GCA_019312685.1 Deltaproteobacteria bacterium
AAAGATAGGAGACGGCAAGATCTTTGTCCTGCCTGTTGAAGAGGTCGTCAGGGTAAGGACCGGCGAGCGGGGCATAGAAGCCATATAACCTGTTTATTCAGTTGAAATCGTGCAGAATAAAACGACTTATAATGTATCCGGCGGTTTAAACACTCCTTCAGGAATGATGCAGACAGCCATAGAACCAAACCACTTTACCGGTCTTCGTTTTCGAAGGGTGGCACTGGATGCCTATTGGGAGCAAGGGGTAAGCGGCTATGCCCTGCTGCAAAAACATTCAGACTTTATTGACCATCACCTGGCTGAGAGTTTTGCAGAAAACGCACCAGCAGGAGACGGATTTGCCTTGGTGGCCTTGGGAGGATATGGGAGAAAGGAGCTTTACCCTTTTTCCGATATTGACCTGATGCTGCTTTATGATCCTGCGCAGAAAGATGAACTTGCAAGTCTGGTTGAGGCAATTCTGTATCCGCTCTGGGATACCGGCCTTGAGGTCGGTCATGCGGTCCGGACCCTGGAAGAGTGTATGGCCGATGCAAATGAGGATTTCTTTTTCAGGGTGGCAATGCTTGACGCCAGGCTGATTGCCGGGTCAACCGAGCTGTTTGGAAAGCTGACAGCAATGTACAAAGATGCCTATATAGAAGGCAGGCGGCGGGAGTTTTTAGACGACATGCTGGAGCAACGCACCAAACGGGAAAGAGACTACGGCCGCCACGCCTACCTTCTTGAACCGCATATCAAGGAAAGCTGCGGCGGATTCCGTGACATCCAGTCCATGATGTGGACAGCCCGGGTCGTGTTCGGTTTGAAAAATCTTGCATCCCTGCATGAGGCAGGTCTTCTCTCCAAGGAGGAACTCGGCAGGTTTGAGCAGGCCCAGGATTACCTGGTCCGTATCCGCAACAGGCTGCATTATCTCAGCGACCGAAAAAACGACCAGTTATTTTTCGAACACCAGGAAGAAATGGCCAGGGCCTTTGGCTTTGTTAATGAAAAGGAGATGCTCGCAGTAGAGCATTTCATGCGTGAAGTCTATGGACATATGCAGACTGTATCCATAACTACGGACCTTTTCTTTGAGCATGTGGAAGAGGTGCTGGGGAGCGAAGAAGCCCCAAAAGCGGCAAAGACTCTTGAGTCCGGTATTGAGCTGCGTCACAATAGAGTTCATCTGGTGAATGGGAAACAGATAAAAAAAGAACCGAAACTTTTTCTGCGGCTCTTTTATCAGTCTGCCAAAACAGGGAAACCATTGCATTTCAGAACCCGAAAGGAAATCTCAGCCAACCTGCACCTGGTTGACGACAAGCTGCGCCATTCCCGCAGAAACGCAAAACTCTTTCTGGCAATTCTCCTTACATCAGATCCTTTCAGTGTTCTTGAAGAAATGCTGGATACGGACTTTCTGGCCGCCTACATTCCTGAACTCAGCAAGGTTGCATCACTGGCCCAACATGATGTGTACCATGTCTATACGGTTGACCGCCACCTTATCCAGACCATTGCTGAACTGGCAAAATTTAGAAATGAAGAACCCAATATATTTGAAGCAGTCAATGCACCGCATGTCCTCTTTCTGGCCGGGCTGCTGCATGATGTCGGCAAGGGCTTTGGTCACGGCCATGCAGACCGGGGAGCTGACATGGCCAGGCAGGTGGGGGAAAGGCTGGGACTGGAATCAGAGGAAGTTGCAATCCTTGAGTTCCTGGTCCGGAATCACATGTTTCTTTCTCACACGGCATTAAGGCGGGACCTTGAGGATGAAGAACTCATACTGCGCTGCGCTGTTAAGGTTCATTCACCGGAACAGCTTGCCATGCTGTACCTCTTGACGATTGCCGATGCCAGGGCAACCGGACCGACGGTATGGAATGACTGGAAGGGTGCCCTGCTGCTTGAACTTTATTTGAAAATAGCCCTGTTGCTTGACAGAAAGGATTTTGCTGAACAGGAGCAATCAATCAGTGCAGAAATAGGGGCTCAATGGATCCGCGAGAAAGTTTCTGAACTGCTGCCGGAAAACAAAAAAATTAATTTTGATTTTTGTTCAGATGACTATTTACTCAGCTTCCCGCCTGAGATAATAGTGGAGCATATAAAACATGCAGAAGAATTGGAGAGGCAGGATGTTCTGTTTTTCCATAAGCAGGGGCAGGAATCCTGGTCAATCCTGGTTATAACCAAAGATCGGCATGGGTTGCTTGCCAGGATTTTCGGGGTTTTGGCGCTACATAATCTGAACGTTTTGGCGGCAAAGATTTTCACCTGGGTCGATGGCACTGCGGTTGATACCATTGAAGTTTCTTCCACAATATCTGAAACCTATGAGGGACAGGACTGGGAAACCCTGGAAAATGAATTGCGACTGGCCGTTCAGCAGAGATTGGGGCTTGAGCACCGTTTAAACCGGAAGTTGGCGCCTTTGAGGAATAAACCGCAGGGAGTTCAGCAGCGACTCGCGACCAAGGTGACCATTGATAATAAGGCATCAGAGCGATACTCGGTTATCGAGGTGTTTACAGAAGACAGGATTGGAATTCTCTATGACATCACCAGAACGCTGACCGATTTCGGCATCAATATTTACCGGGCCAGGATCGGTTCCAAGGCCGACCAGGTGGTTGATGTCTTTTACGTGCTTGACTATGACGGCAACAAGATAGATAGTCCGGATTTTAATAAAGAACTGCAACAGGGATTGCTTTATGCAGTCTCAAACGCATAAGAGGCTAAGAGGAAGGTAATAAGAATTGCATATTCAATTACAAAATTTTTCTGTTAGGAACATGAATAATTTAAACAAAAATAAAGGAGAGATACAATGACCAGAAATCAAATTATGAAAATCATCAAGGATGAGAATGTCCAGTTTTTCAGACTGCAGTTTGTGGACATTTTCGGTTTCATGAAAAATGTGGCTATTCCCAAAAGCCAGATAGACAAAGCCCTGGATGGTAAAATGATGTTCGACGGCTCTTCCATTGATGGATTTGCCCGAATCAACGAGTCTGACATGTACTTGAAGCCGGATTTCGACACCTTCGCATTATTGCCCTGGAGGAAAAAGGAAGGCAGGAATGCTGCCAGGATAATCTGTGATATTTATATGCCTGACGGTACACCGTTCGTCGGTTGCCCCAGAGGAAACCTGAAGCGGGTCATGAATGATGCCAAGAAAATGGGTTATACGATGAATGTGGGCACCGAGGCCGAGTTCTTCCTGTTCAAGCGTGATGAAAACGGTGATGCCACCACAGAGACCCATGATACGGCTGGGTATTTTACTGTAGATACGGATGACGAAGGCATTGACTGCCGCCGGGAGATCATCGAGACCCTTGAACAGATGGGTTTTGAGGTTGAAGCTTCCCACCACGAGGTTGCCGAGGGCCAGCATGAGATCAACTTCAAGTATGCTGATGCAGTAACTGCTGCAGATAATACCGTGACCTTCAAGTGGGTGGTCAAAACCATTGCCAAGAAATACGGACTGCATGCAACCTTCATGCCCAAGCCGGTCTTCGGGATAAACGGCTCGGGTATGCACACCAACCAGTCGCTTTTTACCACCAAGGGTAAAAATGCCTTTGAGAGTAAGAAAGATGTAATGGGTCTGAGCAAAACCGCCTACCAGTATATTGCCGGTATTATCAAAAATGCCAGGGGATTTGCAGCTGTTACCAATCCATTGGTCAACTCCTATAAGCGCCTGGTGCCCGGTTATGAGGCACCGGTGTATGTTGCCTGGTCCGGACCTAACCGGAGTGCCATGCTGAGGGTTCCTGCTGCCCGAGGCATGAGCACCAGGGTCGAGGTGCGCTGCCCGGATCCCACCTGTAACCCGTACCTGGCCTTTGCCATGATGCTGAATTCAGGCCTGGATGGCATCAATAACAAATTGACGCCGCCGGATTCAGTGGGATGTGATATTTATGGTATGTGCGATATTGACATGAAAAAGGCAAAGATAGCAAGCATGCCCGCAAACCTGAAAGAGGCAGTTGATGAGCTGAAGAAGAATCCCATTGCCAAGGAGACCCTTGGTGAGCATATCTTTGAAAGATATGTGGCTGCCAAGGAAGCAGAGTGGGATAACTACAGGATCAGTGTTACCGACTGGGAAATCGACAACTACCTGAAGATTTACTAAAATTAAGAAGAGTTGTTTTGACTTTGAAAAGCCCGGGGAAGATTTATTTTTTCCCGGGCTTTTTCCTTCATGAAAATAAAGTCGATAAACGATCTATTTCTTGATCTTGAACTTCTTGGGATCAATCCCGTACTGATGGATCTTGTAGTTGATGATCCGCAGGCTGGTGTCAAGCTCCCGGGCAGCCTTTGTCTGGTTGCCGCCGGTCCTTTTCAGGGATTCGACAATCAGTTCCCGCTCGAAATTCTCCACTGCCCCGGCCAGGGAAAGTGCCTGTTTTGAGTTGACACTCTCAGAAGTCTGCAGGCTGGGCGGCAGGTGAAAGCTCTTGATGGACTCCTCATCGCAGATGAGCACCGCCCGTTCAATGCAGTTCTGCAGTTCCCTTACATTGCCCGGCCAGTGGTACTGCAGGAGCAGGTCAATTGCCGGAGTTGATATGCGCCTTATCTCCTTTGCATTTTCTTCATTGTACTTTTTCAGAAAGTATTCAGTGAGCAGGAGGATATCGGTCCTTCTCTCCCTTAGCGGCGGCAGATATATCGGAAAAACATTAAGGCGGTAGTAAAGATCTTCTCGGAAATGCTTATCAGCTACAGCCTTTTCCAGGTCGCGATTTGTTGCAGTGACCAGCCGGACATCGCACTTGATCGGGGTTACGCCCCCCAGCCGCTGGAATTCCCGATCCTGGACCACCTGCAGCAGCTTTACCTGCACGGCATTGCTCAACTCGCCGATCTCATCGAGAAAAAGGGTTCCTCCTTCGGCAAGTTCAAAACGGCCTTTTTTCATGGCGTGGGCTCCGGTAAAAGATCCTTTTTCATGGCCGAAAAGTTCACTCTCAAGAAGCGTTTCCGGCAGGGCGGAACAGTTTACCACGATGAACGGCTTCTTGGCTCTGTTGCTGTTGTAATGCAGGGCCCTGGCCACAAGGGTTTTACCGGTCCCCGATTCTCCGCGTAGAAGAACCGTGGCGTTGGAGTCGGACACCCGGTGCAGCATTTCAAAAACTTCCTGCATACGGCTGCTGTTGCCGATAATGTTGGCAACCCGGTATTTTTCGGACAGTTCCTTTTTAAGTTCAATGTTCTCCTGGGTCAGTCTTTCCCGGTCTTCTTTTTCAGCCTGCACCCGCAGAACGGTCTGGGCGATAAGGCCGCTGAGAATGGTGAGATAGCGCAGTTCGTCTTCGTAATTCAGGTCTTCCCTATATTCGAGATCAATACTCAGCGCGCCCAGAATACGCTGATCATGCTTAATGGGTACACAGAGAAAGGAGTTCCGTTGTTTATTTAGATCTCCACGGGTACGGGTGCGGTTCAGAAACTGCGCTTCCTCCCCGATATGTGGAATAACTATAGGCTGGCCGGAGGCGACCACTCTACCGGTTATACCTTCGCCGATTTTGTATTTTCCCCGCTTTCTTGCCTCAGCCGGCATACCATGAGCCACCTCTATTTCAAGCTGACCTGTGAGAGGATTGATTATGGTAACAGTACCATTATACATATCTTTGCGTTCAGACAGGATCTCCACTATCCGTTCAAGGCTGATACGCAGATCAGTTGACGAGGCAAGCACCTTGGTAACCTCATACAGACAGGTAATGTCCTCCAATTCTTTGCTGATTGTTTCTTTTTTTGTCCGATTCATCGTTGTTTGGCTGTTTTTCAAAAATGTTTAAAATGGAAGACGGAAAGTTACAAAATTGTTAAAAGTTTGTCCAGATACTTTTAGGGGATAGAAGGTTAAGAAACAAATATATTTATTGATGGAACCGGATATGAAGATGGACAAAGCGGTTGACACCTTGCTTTGAAAAGGAATAGATTCAAAAATCCTGGGGCGCTCTATCCGGGCCCGTTGCATAATATTGATTCAGGAAGGAAAAAGTCTCACTTATGCAGTATTTAAAGATTGCTGTAAGGCGGTTAGTCACCAGTTTAACCCAAGGGGGAATAGTAATGAGCACAGGAACATTTTCAGTATCAACAGGTGCGAGAATGGAATTTGTAGACATCACTGGCCAGGTACAGAAGGAGGTTGACGCATCAGGGGTGACTGACGGGGTATGTTATGTATACAACCCCCATACAACTTCAGGACTGACTATAAATGAAGGAGCTGATCCGGCTGTCCAGGATGATATTATCGGAGTTCTTAAAAAGGTCATTCCACGTGACTATCCTTACAGGCATATGGAAGGTAACTCGCCGGCCCACATAATGGCTTCGCTGATGGGCAGCTCTGTTACCGTATTTGTTGAAAACGGCAGACTGGTTCTCGGTACGTGGCAGAAAATTTTCTTCTGCGAATTTGATGGGCCGCGCTCAAGAAAAGTTATCTGTAGAGTTGTGTAGTTTTTCATACCACATGGGAAAGTCGGGAAATGGGCAAAAAGAAAAGTATTGACGCGTATGAGATCGTATTCGGATTTGACAGGGAAACCGATGAACGTTCGTTGGAACTCTTCATTGAACGCTTTGCTGATAAAAAGTTGCTGAAAACCCTGCTGCCCAGGCTGCAGGATAAAGACA
>JAFDCR010000201.1 GCA_019312685.1 Deltaproteobacteria bacterium
CATGACCTCCAGCCGTTCGTATGTTGTGAACCTTTGACTGCATGATTCACAAGAACGGCGGCGCCGGATAATGGTATTTTCCTTGTTCAGCCTGGAATCAACCACTTTGTTTTCTAGATGGCCGCAGTAAGGACATTTCATGGTTTTTTCCCTGTTGATAATTTATCGGTCGGTTTATCGGATTATAAAACAGAAAGGCAACTCTTTCTACTCCAACTGCCAGACGCTAGGTACTGTTACAACAATTGAAGCCCCAGCAGCAGATAAGCAATGACTCCAGGTAAGCGCAGACTCCGAGTAAGCAATGAATCGAAGTCGCAAGGTATGCGGTCACTGTTTGCCTTCAACCGATTTGCTTGGGAACAATACCTGCTTCAGCAAGCATATCAGCGGCAAGTGGGTCTGAATAGCCTTCCTTATAGTAAATTTCAACTATCTTGGCATTTATTATCATTTTTGTGCAGATCGAGCAGGGCATGTTGGTACAGTAGAGTGTGGCTCCTTGAATACTAACGCCGTGTATGGCAGCCTGAATAATCGCATTTTGTTCTGCATGCAGGCCGCGGCACAACTCGTGGCGTTCGCCGGATGGCACATCCATCTGCTCACGGAGACACCCCACGTCAAGGCAATGTTTTATTTTTATCGGAGCCCCGTTGTATCCGGTTGTAATAATCCTCTTGTCCCGGACCAGAATGGCGCCCACATGACGCCTGAGACAGGTTGAGCGCTGGGCCACTAATTCCGTAATACTCATGAAGTAATCATCCCAGGATGGGCGGGTAACTTTTTCCATAATCTATGTACAACAATTGTAGCTGTTGAATTTTCCTTTACATGAAAAGCAGGTGGTTGAACGGAATCAAATTGCTCTTTTAATGCAGTTTATCTTTTATGGCAGCTATTCCTCTTCAGAATATAGATCGGGATAGAGGGGAAACAATTCGCATAAACTCTTCACCTCACTGCGTATTCTTACAATTTCCTCATCATTATCGCGGTTCAGAATGGCCCGGTGCATCCATTCGGCTATCTTATTCATTTCTTTCTCTTTAAGACCACGGCTGGTAACTGCAGGGGTTCCGAGCCTGATGCCGCCGGTGACAAAACGACTTTGGGTGTCAAAGGGAACGGCATTTTTGTTGACCGTAAGGCCGGCAGCCTCCAGAACCTCCTCGGCATCCTTACCGGTTATATCTTTATTGGTCAAATCCACCAGCAGGAGATGGTTGTCAGAACCACCGGATACCAGTTGAAAACCATAACCTGTCAAAGCCTCCCCGAGAATCCGGGTATTCTTAACCACCTGCTGCTGATAGAGGAGGAATTCATCCGACATGGCCTCTTTAAAGCTGACGGCCTTGGCAGCGATAACGTGCATCAGGGGGCCTCCCTGAATTCCGGGAAAAATCTTACTGTTCAAACTTTTACCGAACTCTTCCCTGGCCAGAATCAGCCCGCCCCTCGGTCCCCTCATGGTTTTATGGGTTGTGGTTGTCACATAATCAGCATAGGGAACCGGTGAGGGATGGACACCTGCTGCCACAAGCCCGGCAATATGTGCCATGTCAACCATAAAGAGGGCATCAACCTGATCGGCGATCAGCCGGAAGGCTTCAAAATCTATTGTCCGGGGATAGGCGCTGGCACCGGCTACGATCATTTTGGGTCGGTGTTCACGAGCCACACGCTCCACTTCCTCCATATTGATCATGCCTGTTTTCCGGTCAACTCCGTAAGAGATGAAATTAAAAAGCTGTCCGGAAAAATTGACCGGACTGCCGTGGGTGAGATGTCCGCCATGGGCAAGATCCATTCCCAGCACCTTATCGCCGGGATTTAATGCAGCAAAATAAACCGCCATATTTGCCTGGCTGCCGGAATGGGCCTGGACGTTAGCATATTCCGCCCCGAAAAGTTCCTTGGCCCGGTCGATTGCCAGATTTTCCACCGCATCGGCATAGTCACAACCGCCATAATATCTTTTACTGGGATATCCCTCGGCATACTTGTTGGTAAAGATAGAGCCCTGGGCCTCAAGCACTGCTTCACTGACTATATTTTCCGAGGCAATGAGTTCAAGATAGGTGCGCTGACGCTCAAGTTCACTTTTTATGGCTTTGTAGACTTCCGGATCAAGATGTTTCAAAATTGACATCGTTGGTATGCCTCAGCAAAAAAATATAGTGACGGCTGTATTATTTAAACATATCTATGCGCCGCTGATGTCTGCCGCCGGCAAAATCAGTGGTCATCCAGGTTCTTACTATTTCAGCAGCCAAACCCTGGCCGATGACTCTCGCTCCGAGGCAGAGAATGTTTGCATCATTGTGCTCCCTGCTCATTCTGGCGGAAAACATTTCATGACATAAAGCAGCCCTGATCCCGGGGATACGGTTTGCAGCCATTGACATCCCGATCCCTGTTCCGCATATCAGAATACCCCGGTCACAGTGACCGTCTTTAACCAGGGAACTGACCGCCAGGGCAAAATTAGGATAATCTACCGACTCAGGAG
>JAFDCR010000202.1 GCA_019312685.1 Deltaproteobacteria bacterium
GACGAGATGTTCAACCAGCTTTAAAGTCGCCCAGTCAGCCCACTGCATATCATCAAGAAAGAGCACAAGGGGGTGTTCCTTGCGGGCAAAAACGTTAACGAATTCGTTGAAAACAATGTTGAAGCGGTTTTGGGACTGGGTAGGCGGTAAACTCTCAACAGGCGGTTGAGTACCAACAATGTGTTTCAGCTCTGGAATGAGATCGATCAAAATCTGGCCGTTTGGGCCGATATTCTTTTTTATTTTCTCTCCCCAGGCGCTAATGCTTTCGGTACTTTCGCAGAGCAGTTGCCGGGTTAAATCCGTAAAGGCCTGCCGGATGGCTATATAGGGAAGATCGTGTTTAAACTGATCAAATTTTCCTGATGTGAAAAACCCTTTTTGTTCAATGACAGGTTTATGCAATTCATTGATCAGCACCGATTTGCCTATACCAGGTGCCCCCTTGACAAGCAGAAACTCGGTTTTTCCCTGGGCCGTCTGCCTGAAGGCATCCACAAGTTCTGCGAGTTCGGTTTCCCTCCCATACAGTTTTTCCGGGATCTGCATGGTAGTCGGAATATCATTCTGTCCGAGGACAAATCTCTTGACCTTCTTTTCCGTTTTGAGCTGGGTAAAGCATTCCTCAAGATCGTGACCCAGACCGAAGGCGCTTTGATAGCGATCTTCGGCATTCTTGGCCAGCAATTTCAGGATAATATCGGAAAGCTGCTCAGGAATATTCGGATCTTTCTTGCATGGAGGTTGGGGTGGGATCGCCATATGACAATGAATTAGTTCCACCATGCCTGTATCCTCAAAGGGCAGAACTCCGGTGAACATTTTATATAAAGAGATCCCGAAAGAATACAGATCAGCCCGATGATCGATACTGCGGTTCATGCGGCCTGTCTGTTCTGGAGCCATGTAGGTCAAGGTGCCTTCAAGAAGGTCAGGTTTGACATGCGGTTGTTTTTCACCTGAAATCCTGGATGCTATACTGAAATCAGAGAGTTTAACCTGCTCTGTTTCAGGATTAATGATTATATTGGCGAGTTTGACGTCCTTATGGATAATACCCTTCTGGTGAATTCTACCTATTGTTTTTGCCAGCCTGATTGCAATACGCAAACCCAACAATAACTCGATCTTCTGAACATCCACCAGGGAACTGAGGGAAAAACCACCAAAATCTTCCAGGATAAGAGCACAATTCGGGGAGGAAATAAGAGCGACCGGCTTGACAATACCCTCAATTTCTAAGCTATTGGCAATTTCATATTCCCACCTGATTTTTGCAAGATCTGGTCTGGATGGAGATTCTGCAGCCGGAACCTTGATAATAACCGGCTTTTTATCGAGATTTGCGTAACCTCGATATACCCTTGAGCTTTCACTGGCTGAAATTTGTTCGCCTATTGTGTAATCAGGTATTCTAATCATCCACTTTCCCGAAAAAATCTTCTGTAATTTTCTGTAGTGGAAGAAGACATATTTTGTCAGGTCCCGCTGATGTCAATCAATAATTAAAAATTATCATGACAGGGAAATCCATAAAATATTAAGGATAATTAATAAGATGCGCATATCGGATCAGCATGTGAACTGCACCCTCAGATGATATACCAATATACATAAATGATGATACGTCAAAAGAAGCAATATGTCAAAAAAATGCTGCAATGTAGTAGTTGCCGATTTAAGGGCGGCAAGAAGCGGACAAAGGTTGAATAGGGGAAATTCTTGAGGGTGATAATTTTTCCGTTTATGGGCGTTGTGAAAAGGGGAGCAATTATCAGGTATTGCTCTGAGGCTGGAAGAGTTTTTTATCTATCAGGGAGAACTCCTGCTGCGGTTTCGTTTTGAGTCTTATACCGACACCGTGTCGGCTTTTTTCGCCGCCGAAGAAAATGGTATACAGCATGCCGGCCAGCAGCAGGAGCCCAATGATTATTATTATGAGATCATCTTTTTTCATTTTGTCTTATAGTATTATGTAAGAGTCATCATGAGAACGGATCATTCAGTTAACCATAAATGCATGAGTTAAGGATAGAGGAAGGTGTATCTGGCAGAGCATACCATAAAAGGGGGAAAAAAATATATGCTGCGTGACTCCCATTATGACGCCGTCACAAAATGCTGGTTGAGCCGGGACCTGTATGATCTGGGTAGAACTCCCTCGAATTTTATAAAATACCTGGGTGGCAATGCATTCTATATTGATGAACGGATCGGTGAGCACCTGGAGAACCGGGGGTTGGCATACGACCTCTGCGAACTTGAGGAACTGTTCTGGCGTTTTTTAAAAAAGGACATCAGGCAGAAACTGGAGTCGTTTCACCGCCGTGGTCTGCGGAAAGGACGCCGGAGAGAAAAAAGTAAAGCTGCTGATATGCATGATGTGCATATTTTTGATAGGCGGCGGTTTTATTACCTGCGCTGTGGCCGGGTTGACCAGCGTTCTGTTAACAGGGTGCCGCAGCGGTATTTTGCGCCGCTTGTCGATAAATCCAGGGATGAGATCGAGCAGTACTTCATCCAGCTTGAAAAGTGTTTAAAACCGAAAGAATACAAGCAGTATGTTTATGTGATTTTTGATCTGCAGCGTCACTTTGTGGCCTCCTCATTCAGATACGTTCCACATGCCCTGGACCAGGAGGAGCTGGACAGAAATTTTCTTACAGACCTCTGCCGGTTGCATAAGGATAAAGTCTTCTGGGCCGGTTTTCACCTGGATAAACAGCTGCATGAGTACCTTGTCCGCTATGCCGTCATGTTTTTTGATTACGAGTTTGACGGTGTTTCAGCCTGGGAGGAGTATTTGCAAAACTTTATCAACTCAAAACGTTTTTATCGGCCGCCTCCGCCCAAGCCTGATTTCAATATGGATGAAGTGGTGGAGATATTCGGGGTGTCGGAGGAAGCCTTAAAGGCAATGGATAAAAGTGAGTTGACAAGATTATTCAGGCGGAAGGCGCATGAACTCCATCCTGACAAGGGCGGCGAGCATGGTGATTTTGTCAGGCTTACCGAGGTTTATAAGGAGTTGATGAGGAGGAAAAGATAAAATATCTTTCTTTTGAGCCTCTTGCAAAATGAACATTTACTCCGATCGGCTAAAAATCCCCTGTGTTGTGTCTTCAAGTTAAAACCGTCCTCACCGTAGCGCTGCTACGCCTCCGGGCGGTTTTAACTTTTATCCTTGCACAGGAAATTTTTCTCTCGATCTCGCAACA
>JAFDCR010000203.1 GCA_019312685.1 Deltaproteobacteria bacterium
CGCATCCCTTTCGGAGTAGAATTACTGCATGGAGAAAATACGCATCATATAATTGAAGCGGTCTTCAAGGCACTCGGACGCGCTCTCGGACAGGCTGTCAGCCCTGAACCCCGTACAACCGGGCCACTTTCTTCAAAGGGATCATTATAGTATTGGCACAAGGATGAAACGCAATGCGTGTCATCCCTTGATTCACATAAATCCTAAGGAGTTTTCCAATGAAAAAATCCCATAAAGCTCTTGCCGCTCTAGCTATAATCAACATATTGATTCTTATTGCAGGATGTACGCAAATTGCTCCTGGAGACTCCGGGAAAGATCTTGTGCCTATAAGTTCTATCGGCATCTTACCGGCAAATGCAACCGGCTATCTTCCTTCAGGAGAAGAAGCGCCTGCTGAATTAACAGAAGGTGTAGAGACTGTTGATTCGTTGCTTGCAGACTATTTTGCCGGTTATCAAAATGTTAACTTAATACCTCTCGGTGCTTTACAGGGTTTAACTTATTCAGATTCCGGCAAATTGCTTTATTTGGCCAGGGAGGCCGGCCAGCAATTGCATTATGATGCTGTCCTGGTTACAACAGTTGAACGCTACCAGGAACGAGATGGGTCTGATTATGCGGTTATAACACCAGCTTCAGTTGCCTTCTCCCTGAAATTACTTGCCATGGAAAATGGCCAGGTTATATGGAGTTCTGAATTTAACCAGACACAACAGCCGCTTTTAGATAATATTCTTCCCAAAACACGCTCTACCGGTTCGGGTTTCCGGTGGCTCACCGCAAAACAACTGATATCTGCCGGCTTGAATAAAAAACTCAACAACTGTCCATACTTCAAAAGGGACTGATTCATACCTTTTATGAGTGTTTTGAGCAAGGCTGTCAACCGGAGGATAGGCCGGTCCATGCACGACTATTCCATGCTGGCGGATGGAGACCGGGTCCTCATAGCCGTTTCCGGAGGTGTCGACAGCCTGGTCCTTTCCTGGATTCTTAATTTCTGGCAATCTAAGGCACCTATCCGGTATACCCTTCAAGCCATATATATTGACAATGGTTTTGATGCGAAAACAAGTAGGGAGGTTGAGAAACAACTCAGCAACATCAACATTTCATACCGGATAGAAAAGACCGACTTTTGGAAAAGAGCCAAAGAGGCTGAAGATGGCAAGAGTGTCTGCTATCACTGCGCCCGATTGCGCCGAAATCTCCTTTTCGCAACAGCAGAGCAGCATGGTTTCAACAAGATTGCCTTTGGGCATCATAAGGATGATATTATTGAAACCTTTTTCATCAATCTGTTGTATGCCGGAAATATCAGCACAATGGTTCCCAAACAGGAACTTTTTGACGGGTCTGTTAAAATCATCCGGCCCATGGCCTATCTTGAAAAAAATGAAATCTTAAAAATAGCAGAAAATGCCGATATTCTTCCTGTAAAAAACCCATGCCCCAAGGACAATGACTCCAAAAGGCAGGCAGCCAGAAAAGTTCTGGCATCACTCAGCGCTCTCGACCCAAAAGTCAAGTCCAATATTTTTGCGGCACTTTCAAATATCCGGGAGGAATATTTACTGACCAACCATTCATAATTGCCTATAACATCCCGGCATACTGTTATCATAATTCCCAGTTTGACTTGACGTTTTTTGTCTTTTAACCATTTCTGCCCCAAATTTACAGACAGTAAAACCTTATCCCAAAATCTTTCACTTTCTCAAAACTTCCCTTAACTTACTGAAATAGAAACACATTTTCCTTATCTCCCCCGGGCAGACTTAACGTTTCCTCTAAAATGGCATATTTCTTGCTTAAAATAAAACAAGAAATGTCAATGAATACAATGAGTAACGACTCATTTTTGTTGGACATGCAGACTGCAATACATATCTGATACTTTCATCTACGCGGAGGTAGATTATGGCTGTCTGGAAATTTTCAATACAGGGAAACGAGGTTTGTTACGGAAGGAACAAAAGGGTAAAGTTGACAAAAGACGGCTGTAATGAACCTTATAAAAACCGTTACTGGTGCCCCAAGCTGAAATGGTTCCAATCCGAGCCCTGCCCATTCCTGTGTCAGGAGGAATGTGAGAATTTTAAACTTATGTGCGGTGCCCTTTAACGTTATTTAAGGGAGAACAACTCTCCGGTACAATACTGATTAGCTACCGATATCCTCATATCTATCTCACCCGAGTGGAAATATCCGTTAACTACAGCCATTGCAGCCCTGTAGGCAATTTCAGGATCATTGTTCTCCTCACTCAAGTGGGCCAGTACCACATGTTCCAGTTTTTCATGCAGCAAATCCTGAAGTAACAAGGATGCCTCATGGTTATCAAGATGTCCCTGGCTGGACCTGATTCTCTGTTTCAAATATGGGGGATAGCTGCCGTTCTGCAGCATTTCGACATCATGGTTACTCTCAAGGACCAGGGCCTGGCATGAACCCAGGCGATGGCGTATGAGCCGGGATATTTTCCCGGTATCGGTGCAGTAGCCCAAGGTGGCTCTGCCATCGAAAATCCGGAAGCCTACAGGATTCTGAGCGTCATGGGATATTGCAAAGGGATGGATTTGTAGATTTCGTATCTCAAAGGTCCCACCTGTTTCAAATTCATTATAGGAGGAAAGTTTGCCCACTTTACCGGAAGAAGCGGAAAATGTTTCCGGATTGGCATATACAGGAATCTTTGCCCTTCTTGAAAGAACACCGACACCACTTATATGATCATTATGTTCATGGGTTACAAGAATCGCATCGATATCAGCCAGCTGAACACCTATGGTTGAAAGTCTGCGCTGCAGCTCTATTCCGGACAAACCTGCATCAATAAGGATTCTTACCTCGCCCGAATCAAGGTAGGTGGAATTTCCCTTACTGCCGCTTGCCAGTACACAAAACTTCATTCTACTTACCGGTATGTCCGAAACCTCCGGCCTGGCGCACTGTTTTATCCAGTTCCCCAACGACCTGCAGGTCTGCCTTCTGCACCGGGCCGACCACGAGTTGGGCGACCCTGTCTCCCCTTTTTATGGTGTACGGCTCAGGTCCGAGATTGATCAATCCGATCTTTA
>JAFDCR010000204.1 GCA_019312685.1 Deltaproteobacteria bacterium
AGGGAGTGGATGCATGAAAAAGAATGAAAAAATTTTACTTGAAAAACATAAGGATATAGCCCGTATTGACCAGGACATTAAACGGACCCACGGCTGGTATGTAAGGGTTCGCTATATTGGAAAAACCTATTCTAAGTTTTTTTCAGACCGTAAATGCGGCGGAAGGTATTCAAGCCTTCTCGCCGCTCTCGCATGGCGTGATAAAACCGAAATTAAGCTGGGTAAGCAGCGTACCAACAAGCATATAGTCACAATCAGTAACTCCAAAACCGGTGTTGTGGGGGTACGTCACAACACCAAATTGAACAGATATGAAGTAAGCTGGGTTACAGCCTCCGGTAAACAGGGAAAAACTTCCGTATCCATTAATAAACATGGAAAAGAGAGGGCTTTTGAAATGGCCTGCAGGATAAGAAAAGAGAAAGAAGCCGAACGTCTGGCTGACGGGTAAGTAAAACTTAAAAGCAAAAGAACTTGACAAAAAGACAGGTTTTGTTATTAATTCGTGTTTCTTGCTTGCCGGAAGATAACCTGCGCAACACTTAGTACGGTTTATAAACCGTTTATATTTTTTTAGTTGGATTTTCGTAAGTTAAATATAAACAGAGTATAATAATTGTTATCAGGATAATATAATGAAAGATTATGAAAACGTGACTGTTAAAGAGCTGGTGGATGAGTTGACCAGCCTTGGTGTGTCTTTTAATAAGAAATCACGGAAAGCCGAGCTTATTGAATTACTTCTTGCTGAGACTAAAGGCAAGGCTGCTCCAGGAGAAGATACCGCAGAAACAGAAACAAAGCCTGCCGAAGGGGAATCAACGGAAGCTAAAAGTGCTGCAGCTAAAAAAAGCACAAAAAAAGCAAAGACCCAAAAGGAAGGTTCGGTTTATCCAGGCTATGCGATAGTCAGGACAGGCGGAAAACAGTATCAGGTATCAGCGGGTTCTCTGGTTCGGGTTGAGAAAATCACCGGCAATGTTGGCGATACTGTTGAATTGACGGATGTACTGGCTGTCATTGACGGCGATAATGCCAGGATCGGCCAGCCGACAGTTGAAGGTGCCGTTGTGTCGGCAACAATTGTGGAGCAGGACAAGGCAAAGAAAGTCTTGGTCTTTAAAAAGAAACGGCGTAAAGGATACCGCGTCAAACGCGGTCATCGCCAGATGTTTACAGCCCTGAAAATTGCAAATATTACTGTTTAAAATATATTTAATTAATTCTGATATTTTATAGAGGTTTTATCATGGCACATAAAAAAGCGGGCGGAAGTACACGGAACGGTCGTGACAGTATAGGTCAGAGGCGTGGGGTGAAAAGATTCGGCGGTCAGATTGTCAAGGCAGGGAATATCCTGGTGCGCCAACTGGGTACCAAAATACATCCCGGCACCAATGTGGGGCTTGGCCGCGACTATACGCTTTATGCCAAGGTTGACGGCAAAGTTACTTATGAAAATTTCGGCCGCAATCGCAAACGTGTAAGTGTTTACCCTGTTGAATCCTGATTCTCAAAATTTTCATACCGGTTCAATATTTTGATCTCGGACCGGTATTTTAAATTTCTGTCCTTTTATAATACAGAAGCGGCCTGGATCTAAATAATTCAAGCCGCTTTTTTTAATTCTGCGATCGGCAGGTTTAACGCAGGATAACTTTCAAATTAACTATAGATTACGGTAATGGCTTTCATTGATGAGGCCAAATTTTTTGTTAAGGGCGGTGACGGCGGCAACGGCTGTGTCAGTTTCCGCAGGGAAAAGTTTGTCCCCAAAGGCGGTCCGGACGGCGGCGACGGTGGTAACGGCGGTGATGTAATCATCAGGGCTTCGAAGAGATTGAGGTCTCTGATTGATTTTCAATACCGGTCACATTTTCTCCCCGAAAAAGGAGGCCATGGCCAGGGAAAGAAAAAACACGGTCGTAATGGTGCGGACTGCATCGTAAATGTCCCGGCCGGATCCCTTATCAAGGACGCGGAAACGGATGAAGTGCTGGCGGATCTTATTGAGGAAGGACAGCAAATCATTGTGGCAAAAGGGGGTCATGGGGGACGGGGAAACACCCATTTTGCCAGCAGTACCAACAGGGTTCCACGCATAGCCGGCAAGGGCAGACCGGGGGAAGAACGCTGGCTGCGGGTTGAGTTGAAACTTCTGGCGGATATCGGCCTTGTCGGCCTGCCGAATGCCGGTAAGTCAACTCTCTTGTCAAAGATGTCAGCAGCCCATCCCAAAATAGCATCTTATCCTTTCACCACTCTCGAACCGCATCTTGGAGTCCTGGAGTCTAATCATACTGCCTATATTATTGCCGATGTTCCCGGTCTGATAGAAGGGGCTCATAAGGGTGCCGGATTAGGGCATAAATTTCTGAGGCATATTGAAAGGACAAAGCTGCTGCTTCATATCATTGACGCATCCAGAAATATTGATGAAATAATTGCGGATTTCCGGACAATCGAGCAGGAGCTGAGCAGGTATAATGTGACCCTGTTGGACCGCAGAAAACTGATTCTTTTAAATAAAACAGACCTGCTTGAAGATAGGAGCAAGTTAGAAAAAATTGTAAATACATTTAAAAATAAAGATCTTTCTATACTTGCAATATCTGCTTTAACGGGTTCAGGTATTGACGCTTTAAAAAAATACCTGGTTGAAACCCTGGAAGACGGATTTGACGAGTAATAAGTGATTTAGTAACTTGTTTTATTATTAGAATATACTTGAAAGTACGGCACCACCACCATGACAATTCAGATGGATAAGAAAAAAGGTATTGAGCTGCGCAAATCATATCTTGGTAAATCAAGACGTGTGGTTGTCAAGGTGGGCAGTGCGGTTCTGACCGGTGAAGACGGCCTGGACAGGAAAGTAATGA
>JAFDCR010000205.1 GCA_019312685.1 Deltaproteobacteria bacterium
AGACGACCCGGTTGTTTTTGAGGTAAATTTTTCCGAACTTCCTATTGTGGTTTTTTCCCTCTCGGGAACATGCGGCATTGCCTGTCTGAAGGAAATTGCCGATGATCTCAAGGATGAGATAGAAGCTCTCCCGGGAGTTCTGGAAGCTGAAGTGACCGGCGGCATTGAGCGGGAGATCCGGGTCGAGGCCTTTCCTGAAAAGCTTGCCTATTATAATATCCCGATCTTTGCCCTCCAGGATGCGGTATCAAACGAGAACCGGAACACCTCGGGAGGCACCATCCGTCTAGGTGACGGTCGGTTCCAGCTACGGGTTCCCGGTGAATTTGAGCAGCCCGATGAGATTTATCACCTTATTGTCGGAACCCACCAGGGACAGCCCATTTATCTGAAGGATGTAGCCAGGGTTGTGGACAGCTTCAAGGATGAAACAAGCCGTTCCAGGTTGAACGGCAAGGAAGCGGTCAATATCATGGTCAAGAAGAGGGCCGGTGAAAATATCATTGCGATCACCGATGCCATTGATGAGCTGCTGGCCGAGATGCAGCCGAGCTGGCCCAGGGGGACGGAAATCACCAAGCTCATGGACAAGGCCAAAGATATCAGGCTCATGGTGGCCGACCTTGAGAACAATATTCTTACAGGTTTGGTCCTGGTTGTCTTTGTCATCCTTTTTGCCATGGGAATCCGGAATGCGGTCCTTGTGAGCCTGGCCATTCCATTTTCCATGCTTCTCTCATTTACTATACTCTATGCCCTTGACATTACCCTGAACATGGTCGTTCTCTTCAGCTTGACATTGGCGCTCGGCATGCTGGTGGATAATGCCATTGTTATCGTGGAGAATATCTACCGCTACCTTGAGCAGGGTGTACCGCGGCTGGAAGCGGCAAAAAAGGCAACTTCCGAAGTGGCATATGCTGTAATCGGCTCTACAATAACAACCCTTGGTGCCTTTTTCCCGATGTTGTTCTGGCCGGGGATAATGGGCGAATTCATGAGTTATCTGCCCCTGACGCTGATAGTTACACTGTCATCCAGTCTTTTTGTGGCCATGGTGATCAATCCGGCCCTGGCATCAATTTTTATGAATATTAAATCAGGGAACAGTATAAGTTCAAATGGTTCAGAGGTTCAGACAAAAACCGCTGAAGAAATTGCCAGGGCCGGAGAAAGTCCGGTTGCAGTAAAGGGGCCTCTGCTTACACTTTATACAAGATCACTGCACCAGGCTCTTAACCATAAAACAGCCGTGATCTGCATTGCCGGCTGCATGCTGGTCCTTCTCGTACAGATATGGCTTCTGCGGGTCGGATTGGAAAGGCCGGTGGAATTCTTCCCTAATATTGAGCCCAAGGCAATGTATGTGAATCTGGATACGCCTGAAGGTGCGGTTCTTGAGTACGTCGATTCTGTCGTGCGCCGGGTCGAGCTTGCGGTAAACGGTTTTGATTCAGCACCGGAAGCTATGTCTTCATTGGAAAAATACAATGTTTCATACGAACCAAAAGAACATGAGAAAAAAGACGGCTCCATTTTCCAAGGTCCTAGTGATATTGCAAACATTGAATACATTTACGGCAAGTCGGTGGTAACCTCAGGCCCAGGCATGATGTTCGATCCCAACGCCCCGAACCATGTCGGCATCCAGTTTATTGATCTTGAAGACAGGATCACCCCGAGTTCCCAGTCATTGGAACTGATCCGTGAACGGGTGAAAAACATTCCCGGTGCCAAGATTACTGTGGCGGAACAGGAAGAAGGACCGCCCACGGGTGCTCCGGTCAATATCGAAATTGCCGGCGATGATTTTGAGATACTTGGCCGGATTGCCAAGAACATACGGGAAATGATAACGAACATTCCCTTTGTTCATGATATCAGGGATGATTATGTGGAAGGGACGCCTACTGTCCGTATTAAACTTGACCGTCAGAAGGCGGCCCTGTTCGGCCTCCATACTGATAATATCGGCACGGCGCTGAAGACTGCCTATAACGGACTGGAGGTTTCCACATACCGGGAGGGAGATGAGGATTATGATATCACCGTGCAGCTTTCCGAGGAAAAGCGCAGGGTAACGGACGTCCTGCGTGAACTGATGCTGCCGACGCCTTCGGGCATAACGGTGCCGTTGACAACCCTGGCGAGGATAGAGTTTGCAGGCGGGCTGGGGGATATTGTCCGGATAAACCATGAACGGGTAGTCACGGTAAAAGCCAGTGTAGATGAGAATAAAATCCCGGGACCTGTTGCCAGGGCCCAGGCGGAAGAATTATTGAAAGGTTTTCCCCTGCCTCCGGGTTATCGGATCACCTTTACCGGGGAATTCGAATTCCAGCAGGAGTCAGAGGATTTTCTTTCAAAGGCATTTGCCGTCGCGCTTTTCCTGATATTCCTGATTCTGGTCACGCAGTTCAACTCGGTGGCCCAGCCTTTTATCATCATGACAGCGGTTATACTTTCCCTGGGGGGAGCCTTCCTGGGGTTGACGGTTCTGAATTCACCATTCGGTATTATCATGACCGGGGTGGGAGTGATTTCTCTTGCCGGGGTTGTGGTCAATAACGGCATAGTCCTGATTGACTATATAAACAAACTGCGGCAGCGCGGCCTTGATCTACGTGAAGCGGTGGTGGCCGGCGGTGCCACAAGATTACGTCCGGTAATATTAACCGCTGTCACCACAATCCTAGGACTGCTGCCCATGGTGACAGGCGTCTCCTATGATTTTCATAATCTGTCAATATCCTGGGTCAGTGAATCAAGCCAGTGGTGGAGAACCATGGCAATCGTGGTCATTTTCGGTTTGATGGTTGCCACCTTTCTGACCCTGGTAGTTGTGCCCGTACTTTACGTATTTATTGATGAAAGCAAGATGAAGCTGGCTCTTTTCCGCGGCTGGCTGAGATCCTTTTTCCCCGGCGGCTCGGTTGCGGGGGAATAAATATCCGGCACTATCGTTATCGGCCTGGAAGGGATATTAGAAATCTTGCAAAAACTTCAGGGAAACATCTTCAACAGCCATCTCCAGTCCATAAAAGCGTTTTTTAATAGTTAGCTGTTTTTCGGAGAGGCCGGTAATGCCTTCTTCCGGGGTGCCCAATAAAAGGAGGGATCTTTTCAGGATTGTCTTGTTCTGATGCAGAACGTGTCGGTCAACCGTTAATAAATTGCCAGGTGCTACCATGAAGCAGGTAATGGGGGTTGAATTGAGCCTTGTAACTCATTGCTTTTACATCCTTTATCCAATAACCAAGATAAATAAATTTTATTCCTTTCTGCCTGCAAAAGTCAGTAAGATACAGAATGTTATAGGTCCCGGGGCTTCTTTTTTCTTCTTCAGGGTCAAAATAAAAAAATACCACATTGAGCCAATCGGCGCTCAAATCAACAATAGCTGAGCCGATCAGTCGGGAGCCTGATCTGTACCGGAACTCCACGGTTCGAGTTATATGATTGAGGAAGAACCCGTTGTAGTAGTCAATCGCTGAACTGTCCCGCCCGGGAAACCTGGTAGTCAGGAATTTATCCAGCAGGTCCAGATTTTCCTGATTGAAGGAAAGGGGAGCGGTTTCAACATTCAGATCCAGGTTTTTTTTCAGAACCCTTCTCTGGTTGCGATTCGGCTTAAACTCCTGGGGATCAAGGCGGAGCGGCACGCAAGCCCGGCATTCCCCGCAGTGCATATTGTAAATTATATTACCGTTGCGGCGATAACCGGAGTCAAGATACAACCCCATCAGCAGGTCCGGCATGGTATCAAACAGGGCCTGATGGTAGACTGCCCGGTATGGGAGTCCGTAAGGACAATCAGTTGCCGCCTCCATAAAAAAACGTTCAAGGTTGTTTTTAATGTCTTGGATCTCCATAAAAATCCTGGATGTTTTAAAGATTTATTAAAAAACTTTGCACAGGATGTCCGATTCCAGAGGTTTAAAGGTTATCCGGAGCATCATCAGGTTCAACCAATACAGGCTGTTTCTGCAGCCGCTTGTAATAAAAATTCTGGCCGTACAGGACCGACACCGGATTGTGACCGGCTACCCGGTCCTTGACCACCAGGGTGGTAACCGGGGCCTCGGAATACTTGGTAAACAGGATGTCGTGGCCGACGCAGAGACCGACAATGATGTTCAGGGCGGTTCCGGACCTGTTCAGCAGCCTTGCCTGGGCCACGGGATTGCAGGCAGGCTCAAAAGTGCCGGGCCGCACCTTCTCCTTTTCCCTGAGCCCGAGTTCGAGCTTATCTATGCTGCCCGACTTGCAGCAGACACTGACGGCTTTGAATCCCTGGGCTTCGAGGATCGCTGCCAGCCTGTTTGTCTCATCCAGCAATCCTATGCAGGTCGCCATGCCTATCTTCTCATAGCCCATGAGCTTGGCAAAGGCGATTGTATCTTCCACCCTGGTCCAGCGGGCATTTATCGCATCGCTGCCCGGAATGGGTTGGTAGCACAAGCCCTCCACCTTGGCTGCTACACTGGCCATCCGGGCATCATCGGCATCGCCTTTATACAGCTCAAACGATTCCTTGATTATATCCCCATGGTCATGGGTCGGGCAGTTGCCCGGCTTCGCCGGTTTGTTGTCAGGATCGGCGTACCAGCAGTTCGTACTGCCGCTTTTCCGCCAGGCGGCGCTGCATTTTGCACAGGTAAAATCCGGTTTTTTACTCATGGCCAATCACTCCTTCTATTGTTGTCTGACGAATCAGGTTCTCTCTGCATATAAAATGATGCCGGTGATTAACGCAATACTATAAACTGTTTATAATATTCTTCCGTGTCGCTCATGTTTAAACCGGACATGCATCCCTTTTTTACTGAGTTTAATCTGATAATGGAAAACCAGGGGTAAAAATTTTTAAGGCTGTTTTTCAGATGTTATTGGGGGTATAATTATAACATCTCGGAACATTAAACTGTTTGATGGAAGATTCTCTAAATTTCTGGTTTCGACCGAGAGGGTGGCTGAGGTTGTACTGTTAAGGATTGATGAAGTGCTGGGAAATTGAGCTGCCTTAACCGGTTGTTAAGCCGATGTTGCCGTTAGTGGAAATATCGTTAGCTTGAGCTCCGTTATTTTGATTTTTGTTATAGTTGATTCGGCCGCATAAAACTCTCAATGAAAACAAATCTGACACTTATCGGCATGCCCGGTGCAGGGAAAAGCACCATCGGTATAATCCTTGCTAAGGATCTGGGGTTCGGTTTTATCGATACCGATGTGCTCATCCAGATCAACCAGCAGAAGACCCTGCAGCAGATCATTGATGAAAGCGACCATCTCAACCTGAGAGCAATCGAGGAAAGGGAAATCCTGAAGCTCAATATTAACCGCCATGTTATTGCCACAGGCGGGAGCGCGGCCTACAGTGAAAAGGCAATGAATCATCTGCTTGACATCTCCACAGTAGTATTCCTGAAGGCTGATTTTGAAGCAATCCAAAAGAGAATCCATCATTTTGAATCAAGGGGGATCGCAAAAGCCAGGGGGCAGACATTCAGGGAGCTTTTCGAAGAACGCCAGATTCTTTATAAAAAATATGCCGAAATCACTATCGACTGTAATGTACTGGACCAGGAGGAACTGGCCAGGCAGATTGCCGATTCCATTTGTTGATTCCGGTAACTCAGACAACTTTTTCCAACAGGGCAGCGTGGCTGAAACGGACGGCCGGTTCTTTGGATACCGCCAGGCCTGATTTTTCTGCTGCTGTTAGAATTTCTCTGTATCTTTCCAGAGAAACATGGAAGGCCGGTTCGGCATAAAACAGTTTTGCCGAGAATTTGAGTAGTGCGGCGGCCTGTCTGAAAAAGCTTTCAGGATCAGGTGTCTCGTGTACCATCCAGAAGGCCAGGATGAAGTCAACCGGGGCATTGTGGTTGATCGAGTCCGGTTCTGCGAGGACCGGAACGATCCGGTGGAGCAAGCCTTTTTTTGTTGCGCGCTTCTGCATGATGTCAAGCATTTCCTGCTGCAGGTCGACGGCAACAACCTTTCCCTCATTGCCGACAAGCTCGGCCATGCCCAGGGTGAAATAACCCATACCGCAGCCGACATCCATGACAATCATACCCTCGTGCACGTAATCACCAAGCATAGTTGCCGGTTTGTGGAAAAGTTTCCGCAGGGGATTGTCGAAGGTGTAGGCAAACCACCAGGGGCAGACGTGATGAGAAGACATGAGAGATTAAATAAGCTGAATTAGTAAATATCTATCAGTCTATATATACAATGGACATAATAAAGCTTCAAGAATGGTTTAAAGGTTTGAATTCATAGACAATATTTAAACCCTACCATTCAGTTGGAAAGAGTCACTATTAACACTGGCAATCTTGATACTCTAAGAGTGGTTCACGAGTGATGGTTCATAGCAGCTATACGTAAATCCCTCCAAATTGAAGATATAGGCAAGTTATCACAAACCCTTCTTCTCAAACCACCTGAATAGTAAAATTCCACCCGTTATAAGGACAGGTATAATAAACCAGTGATTGATGCCGAATAATTGTGGGATGGTATAAATCTTGAGCCTTCCCCAGGTAAGAACGGTTTTTGCAAAAAAAGGATATGCCTCAGCATATAGACCAGCACCGACCAGCATACCGAGTATGCCCCACAAGGCATCATAACGTCCTTCTCCTAGGGCTCCATATGCTGTGGCTGGACAATACCCCAGCACTCCCCAGCCCAAGCCGAAAATAATACCGCCAATAATATTGCCGCCAAGTATCGTAGGGAG
>JAFDCR010000206.1 GCA_019312685.1 Deltaproteobacteria bacterium
GCTAAGGGTATCTGCAATATTAGCAAAAATCTCCTGCTCCGCCTTTTCCTTAAAAACCTCCACCTCACCAACATCTTTCAGCCCGTCACCCTTTTCCGCGATCAGCTTCCGGGCAATGTCATAAATGTATTCACCCTGGTAACCGTCTTCCGGAAATTCATTCTCAAGCCCGAGAAGCTCCAGATAACGGGCCCTGGTGGATCTTCCCAGTACCCGCATTTGCCTGCCGGCATCATTATAGTAATATTCCCTGGTCACCTCATAGCCGGTGGCTTCCAGAAGCCGGGCGATGGAATCCCCCAGAACCGCCTGGCGTCCGTGCCCTATGGAGAGAGGCCCGGTGGGATTGGCACTGACAAACTCAACCAGTACCTTTTTATCTTCTCCCACTTTGGAAAAGCCAAACTCATACGCCTGGTTACATATCGGTTTTATTATGGACTGCCAGACCTCATCCTTGATAAAGAAATTGACAAACCCCGGACCTGCGATCTCAACCCCGGCAAACAGTTCATCATAAATTTTTAGTTTTTCAGTAAGATGCGAGGCTATCTCACGGGGATTCTTCCTTTCCCGTCCGGCTATTATCATGGCCATGTTGGTGGAATAATCACCATGGGATGCGTGCTTGGGGAGTTCAACCGAGTAAGAGCCTGCCGCTTCAGCAGTCCACAAACCCTGTTCAACCCCTTCCTGAAAATAATTATCCAGTAATTCTTTTATGCGTGATTTAATCATTATTCGCTCAATTTATCTCAACAGTCCTTTTTTGTTAAAATCTGTAATATTTTTTCTTTTGTTCCTAAACCTCAAGAGCCCTCGGATGTATTACAGTTTCAAGGAAGAGCCTGTTCGGCTATAGTAAGGCTATGCCGGACAGGCGATAACGAAGAAGATAGACCATATCTGCAATTCAGACATATATTCTTTCGTTAAAAGAACCGAACAGGCATAACACCTCATAACTAATAGTCTCCATCCACTCAGCAATTTCATCGGCAGTTATCTCTTCTTCGTTCTGCCTACCCATTAAGACAACTTCATCGCCGGTATTAACCCTTGGCAGATCAGTGACGTCAACAATGGTAGCATTCATGCAGACCCTGCCGCAGACAGGTGCCCTTTTTCCACCGACCAGGACCTGTGCCCTGTTTGAAAGTATCCTCAGATAGCCGTCAGCATACCCCACGGGTAAAACCGCAATCCTGCTCTTTCGCCTGGTTACAAAGGTGTGCCCGTAACTGATCCCGTATCCCGGACCGACATCTTTTGTCTGGATCACCCGCGTCTTGAAACTCATCACCGGCTGTAAATCAAGTGCCGGGGCTGCTGTTTTTGCCCTGGCCGATGCAGCAGCCGGATAATACCCGTAGAGACTTATACCCGGCCGAACCATATCAAAATGTGATTCAGGAAAATAGATAATGCCCGCGGAGTTGGCCATGTGGGCAATAACCTCCCCAGATTCATTCAATTTCAGGGCTGCCAGGATGTTCTTAAAATCAGACAACTGTCCATTTGTCGTCTGCATTGAATTAATTTCATCAGCCACCGGGAAATGGGCCAGAATTCCGGCAAGCGATATACCGGGAAGACGTTTTATCAGAGCAACACAGGATTCAAACTCATGGGACATCACACCGATTCTCCCCATGCCTACATCAACCTTAAGATGAACCTTTACATCCGCGTTCATCCTCGCTGCTTCCTGCGAAAGTCCGGAAAGATAATCCATATCAAAAACAACCGGCGCCAGTCCATATTTGATAATATCTTCATGGGAATCCCGGGAGCCCCCCAGCAGAACGACGATGTCTCCCTGCAGTCCCGCCCTGCGGAGTTTTATCCCTTCCCAGACTTCTGCCACACCGAATGTTCCGGCACCGGCCCGGTAAAGCGCTTCGGCACATTCGACCAAACCGTGACCGTAAGCATCCGACTTCACCACTGCCATTATCTTTATCTGAGGCCCAACAACATTTTGGATACTTTGAAAGTTTGCCTGGAGGGCTGAAATATTTATCTCAACCCGGTTGAATGAATGGGAGTGTATCATTTTGGCGTCCTGTTCCACTCAATCCACATCAATCTGCTCGAAATCATAAGTGCCCAACCTACAGCGGTATATATCAGCCCCACAACTTCTCCAGAAAGCACCGTGGTTCTTAATAACCTGCCCAACGTGATCATGGCAGCCACCAAGAGCCATGTTTTCCATGAATATACCGAGCCGAAACAGACCTTATCCTCAAACTCTTTTATTCTTATAATATTTTTTCGCGCAACCCGGTCAAGAATAAAAAATGATTTCGCAGTCCCCAGCACCAGACCTGAAAATCCATGCCATATATGGCCTGCAGCATACGTCAAAACTAAGCCGTTTGATAAAAGAAAAAATCCAACTATTGTCCAGATAAGGGCTCCGAGCAATAAGTGGATTCTTAAAGACACCCCGGGTTTGTATCGTTGCAGGACCTCTTTTAAACCCATCTGATCAGGCTGCTCTCTTAATTGAATGTTTATTTAACAAATCAGAATTTATGGGGCCTAATATAATCCCTGTTAAACTCCGCCCAACTATACACCCAATAAACTAATAGATTTAGTCCAGATACATATAAAAGTTCTTAATAAAACCGCATTTCTTCAGAGCTTCAGATATGGTCCAGATGGAAGAAAAAGTCTGTCCGGCTATGGTCTACCAGGCCGGATAGACGATGACGCCCAAGATGGGCTGTAGCCGAAGTCCCCAAAAAACATAGGCCTGTCCTCAGTACGAGAGACAGGCCTATGGATTACGTCAAAATATCTAAGTTCAACAGTTAGAACTATACCTCTGTAACAGTGATAGCGCCTTCCGGGCAGACCTCAATACAGGTTTCGCAACCGAGGCACTCGTCCATGTTTACAGGCTCTGATTTTCCATCAACCATCTCATAAACATCAGCCGGACATGCATCTACACATTCTTCATCGCCGCTGCACTTGTCTTTATCTACTACAACTTCCCACATAGTTAAACCTCCACATATTTTATTGTTTATCAGTATGAGTCATAAGACCAGTTATTCCTTAGAGCACTAATCTTCGATGGAGAAGATTTTCCTCCCACAAAAACTATTCCCCTCTAATTCAACCCTATTTTTTTGTCAATAAAAAAATCCATTTTCTAATGAAGTGGTTAGATTTACAACAGAGTTTAAAAATGAATGCGGGAATTAGCTGTTGCCTTGTATTTCCTTTCATATTAGATTGTCGGGTCTGCAGCAGCAGAGTAATCTCTACAAACAACTTTCAGTTTTATATAAAATAATACTTGTTGATTGAAATGAAAAAGAAAGCTAAAAAAAATAAAAAAAAATGGACCCCTGAAAAAGCTGAAGAAGCAATGATCCTGGGAATACTTGAAGGAAGCCCTGATGCTATAGGGGTAGCAGTAGTACGGCTGAACTGCGGCTGCCGCAAAATGGCAGCGGTGGATAAGGACGGAGAGCCGGCAAGCAAGGTGATCATGTACCGCGACAGGGCAGATTCAATCTGCGATAAATGCAAGGAGGACAATGGCGCCTTCATGCGCACCACCGAACAATTCATCTACTGGGTCTCCCCCGAGCCAGAAACCGCAACAAAAAAAATGATTAAAGAAAAGGTTCTTGGAATCAGAACGCAGTAGATGAATCCACCTATCCACCGCTCATCTTAACTATGCCGGCAGGTTATTCAGTTCATGTTTTATGGCAGTTATTGTTA
>JAFDCR010000207.1 GCA_019312685.1 Deltaproteobacteria bacterium
CAGGGGAGAAACACAGGCAATAGTGACAGCGACCTTGGGCAGCGAAGGAGATGAACAGAGGGTGGAAACCCTTGACGGCATGTCTTTCAAACCGTTCATGCTGCACTATAATTTCCCGCCTTTCTGTGTCGGCGAGGTTCGCTTCATGCGCGGTCCGAGCCGGAGGGATATCGGCCATGGCGCCCTTGCAGAGCGCGGCATTAGAGCCGTCTTACCCCCGGCTGAGAAGTTTCCTTATACCATGCGGGTTGTCTCCGATGTGCTTGAATCAAACGGATCATCATCCATGGCAACAGTCTGCGGTGCCAGCCTGGCTTTGATGGACGGTGGTGTGCCTATAAAGAATCCGGTTTCCGGTATTGCCATGGGGCTGATTCAGGAGGGTGACGAGGTAGTCATTCTCTCTGATATTCTCGGTGACGAAGATCATCTCGGCGACATGGATTTTAAGGTAGTCGGAACTGCTGAAGGCATAACATCACTGCAGATGGATATCAAGATTAGCGGGGTGACCAGGGATATAATGAGTAAAGCTCTTGAGCAGGCGAAGGAAGGGCGGCTGCATATTCTTGCCAAAATGCAGGAGGCAATTGCAGAGCCGCGTGCAGATATCGCCCCTCATGCGCCCAAATTTTTTACGGTTAAAATAAATCCCGATAAGATCCGTGATATCATCGGTCCGGGTGGAAAAATAATTAAAGGTCTCAGTACCGAATACGATGCAAAGATTGAAGTGGATGACGACGGCAATGTGAAGGTCTTCACACCAAGTGGTGAAATTGCTGAAAAGCTTTTAGCCCGCATTGAAGATATTGCCCAGGAAGCTAAGGTCGGCAAGATCTATAATGGAACGGTTAAGACCATTAAGGATTTCGGAGCTTTTGTCGAGATTTTACCCGGGACAGATGGCCTGGTCCATATTTCCGAACTTGCAGACCATCGTGTTGCCAAGGTTACTGACATTCTGAAAGAAGGTGATGAAGTCAAAGTAAAGGTTCTTGAGATTGACAGCCGCGGCAAAATCAGGCTGAGCCGTAAAGCTGCGCTTGCCGAAGAAAATTAATGATAGAATAACGGCAAGGGGCTGTGGATAAGATCCAGGATATCCCCCTTGCCGTTATTGAATTTCTCTCCCTTCCTATTACTGTCGCATGTTTAACAAAACAGTCCTTCCTAACGGCATCAGAGTTATCACAGAATCCTTCCGGCATTCAAGGGTGGTTTCAGTAGGGATCTGGTTGGATGTCGGTTCCAGGGATGAGCATGACCTTAACAGCGGTTCAGCTCATTTTGTAGAGCATATGCTGTTCAAGGGCACAACTGCCCGTTCCGCTCAAGAGATTGCCCGGGAGTTTGATGTCCTTGGAGGGGCGGCAAATGCCTTTACCACCAGAGAGCACACCTGCCTTCATGCGACGGTTCTGGACAGTAATCTGTCCTCCCTGGTGGATTTGTTCACTGACCTGCTTAACAATTCACTATATGCAGATGAGGAAATAGAAAGGGAGCGGCAGGTTATCCTGCAGGAAATAAATATGGTCGAGGATATGCCGGATGACCATATACATGATCTTTTTACAGGATTGCTCTGGGGTATTCATCCGCTTGGCAAATCGATTCTCGGCAGTCATGAAGTTGTCTCTGCCATGGACTCGAAAAAGTTGCAGGAGTATGTTCAGAAATACTATACGACTGATAAAATTGTCATTGCCGCAGCCGGCAATGTGGATCATTCTGATTTTGTCTCCCTATGGCAAAACGCCTTCAGGAAATTCGGCTCCAAAAGTGTTTCGGTCCTTAAGCGCAGTGAACCGGCATTGCTGCCGGCCAGCAGGAAAATCTATAATAAACCTTTGGAGCAGGCGCATATTCTTATGGGGACTTACGGGTTATCTGCAGTTGATGCCGACCGTTTCGGATACCTGATACTCAATGTTATTCTCGGCGGCAATATGAGTTCCAGGCTTTTCCAGGAGATCAGGGAAAAAAGGGGTTTGGCATATTCCATTTACTCGTATATCTCTTCTTACTCTGATTGCGGTTACCTGGCAATCTACCTGGGAGTTGACAGGGAGACGGTCAATGAATCACTTTCATTGATTGCACATGAAATTAATTTAATGCAAAAAATATCTGTTCCTCAGGATGAATTGGCTAATGCCAAGGATTTTATTAAAAGCAGCCTGTTTCTGTCCATGGAAAACATGGAAGCGATTATGACCCGGATTGCCAGAAACGAGATTAATTTCAATAAATACTTTCCGGTTGGAGTGGTGCTGGAATCCATTGATAAAGTTACAAGTGATGATGTTCTTCGATTGGCAGACAAAATTTTCGGCAGACAGGAACTAACCCTGGCCGGTCTTGGGCCTCTTGAAAATGAAGGGATTGACTGGAAGTCATAATCCCATACCGGAAAACCAGATAAGGCAGTAACCGGACAGGATTTTATGGAAACAATAGTGATAAAATTCAACTGGCTAAATCCTGAAAATGCAGCAGATTTGCCGCTGCCCACATATCATTCGGACCATGCATCA
>JAFDCR010000208.1 GCA_019312685.1 Deltaproteobacteria bacterium
GCAGACTCCGCTCATGCCTTTATGCCGATTAACTTCACACCTTCTCGGACAGAGCCGGCAATTTTCCATAATGGCCCAGAGTTTTTCTGCCCGCATTTTAAGCTCACCGGTTTTGTGAAGTTTAAGGTAGGCCGGTTCAAAACCAGGCCCAGGATTCCCGGAGGTTTCTGTCTTTAGGCCATCAAGGAAGATTGAAGACATTCCTATCGTGGAAAACAGTGTGATGGTGTTTCCCAGGAAACATCTTCGGGTGATTTTTTTAAGGCAGAAATCTTTCATAATCCCTCTCCCAGTAAATGCCGATTGGGCTGGGTGGCTATAACGGTGAAGCTTGTCAATTTAAGCAGCCCAACTGTTATGCAGGTGCCGGTCAGGCCAAGAACAGGCAAAAGTACCACGGCCCCGAGAATTCCTCCAAGCCACCCCCCCAGCAGGTCGGAAGCATAAAGCAAACCTGCTGTCCGGCTTAAACTTTTGCTACTTTGTAAGTATAGTTGGTTTGCCAGAGGAAATTGCGAACCAGTTAAAAGTCCGCTGATAAATGAAATAACTAAAAAAATCATTCTGAAAATAAAGAAAAAGTCCAAACCTCCAAGATGTGCTTGGGCAGCGTGAAATACCAAAGGGAAAGCAATAGCAAAACAGATTATTGCCAGTTCAATTTTTATAAAAAATTTAAGACAATTTTTTATCCGTGCCAGAGCTGTTGTAATAATCATTGCACCACAAGCAGCCCCTGCCATAAAAGATGCCACAAGTATCCCAATCCATGAAAACACATAACCATAAATTGACTGGAAGGTAAAAATAATCATAAGGTCAAATATCATCCCGGCAAAACCTGTTGTGATAATGGATAAGGAGATACTTTTCTGGAGGAATTGCGTCTTTTTTGATCGAAAAAGGAAATATGAAAGAAGCATAATGACGAACAGAGGAACAATGCCCCTTAAGTTTACCCTCTCAAGTTGTTTAAAAATTCCGCGCAGTGAAGGAGCAAATACTGTATTCCAATGAGAGATGCTGTAAAAAAGACCCAAGGGAGTGAAATCTGAATTTATTTTTTTGCTGCCCCCTTCAAGAAAACGAGAGAACCAGTCCTGCCATCCTTGATGCAGTTTTTTTTCAATATGCCAGGGAACAATCAAATTTGCTGCAATATTTCGCTGGCTCAATCTTTCAGTAACCTGCACTTTATCAATCATTGTAATTTCCTGGGAATCTGACGAAAGGAAAAGGTTCCTGCCATCACCAGGAAACACTCTGATATGAGAAAAGACATTTTTCAGGGTATGTAAAATACAGCTGTTCAAGTTTCTTAATTCATCGTTTAAATAAGTTAATGAGCCAGGCAAACCAAGGACAAGTATGCCCCCTTTATTCAATCTTTCTTTTGTGAGGGAAAAGAATTCTTTTGTAAAGAATCTATTTGTTTGTAAACTGGACGGCTCTTGAATTCCTATGAAAATTAAGTCGTATTTATTCTGAGATGTTTTAAGCAACAGACGCCCATCAACATGCCTTATCTTTACTCTTCTGTCATACAGTTCAGATTCCGTCAGGGGTGTGGGGAACTTTTTTATAAGAGCAAGAAGCAAAGGATCAAGTTCTGCATATTCAACTGCTTCTATTGAGGGATGTTTGAGTGCTTCATTTATTAGGCCGCCTGCTCCACCACTCAAAATAAGGATTTTTGCCGGTTCAGGATGGGCAAGAAGCGGAAGATGAACAAACTCTTCAATATACGGTATATCCGGGATAGGGGTGATGATATTGGGAATGCCGTCCAGAAAGAAAATATACTGCCCTTCGTTTTCTAGAATGCATATATTGCCGTATCGAGAGTTCTGGTAGTGAACGATATTTTGGTTTTTCCATTGCGCGTTGATTGAATAGTGATGCAGCTTGTCCATCTTGCCGGTAAAAAGCAAATAACCTGAAAAAAATATAAGTACACTCAAAACAACCAGAACTGTTTTGGGAAATAGTCCTTTTCCCCAGGAAGGGGCCAGTAAAACAAGGCATGCTAAAAAGTTCAATAAAGCGAGCCCTGTAGATGCCAGAAATGTATTGTAATAGGGAATAAAGAAATAGGTGCAGGCAATTCCGCCGATTATTGTCCCCACAGTCTCATATACATAAACCCTGCCGGCAGAAGTTTCTTCCGTGCCGGAAAACAGAGAATAAATCCGGCAACTGTATGTAAATAATGCTCCATGAAGTATGCTTACAGCAGAAAGGATAAGAAATGAGGAGTAAAACATTGATAATAAACCGATACTTTCACCAATGGAAAGGCCCATTACTCCCTTGAGGATACGTGTCAGGTAAATTGCTATGAGCAGTGTTAAGGAAAAAAGGATTGTAATAACGGAAAATGCTTCAAGCTTATATTGGGATACTTCGGCCCTCCTGCCAAGAAAGTAAGAACCAAACGCCTCAAGAATAAGCCAGTTGGCCAGAATAATGCCGATGCAGAGTTCATTGCCTGAAAAAACAATCAGAAGCTCCCTTAAAAGAAGTATCTGGGCAACCAGCCCGCTGAATCCCATTACCAATATGGCTATTGAAAAGCGCTTTTTCATTGGACTGGACCTTTTACGTAAAGAGAGTTCCCGTTCTCTCTCAAGAACACTTGAACTAGGTTTTTGAAGTTATAGGGTTGTTAGCAGTCCAGCTGCTTAGC
>JAFDCR010000209.1 GCA_019312685.1 Deltaproteobacteria bacterium
ATCAAAGAACAATACAATGAACAGCAGAGCCTACTGGCGAAACAGACAGCTATCGGCCTGGAGGAAAATCTTGCCATTGTGGTCAGGGAACTAGAACTGCTGACAAACATGTGCGCCGTCAAAACCTTTGAACTTGTTGATATCCAGGAGGTAATGGCGGAAACCTATTACCATGTACAAAAACACCATATTTACGATATAGGTTACATTGATTCCGCCGGCATTTTCAGAGCTGCCCTGCATACACCGCAATTGCTTCAGAGGGATTTTTCCGGGCAAAGTTATTTCAAAAAGTCAGCCGGCCTGGCTGAACCGGCACCTGTCTTTGAATTTATTAATCTGCCCGGTGATTCGGGAGTAGAGAAAAGCATTGTTGTCGCCATGCCGATTTTTTCTGAGGAAAACTCCTTCGGAGGCGCAATTCTCTTTGTCATAAAACTGCATGACCTGATTGAAGGACTGTCACCCGATTCAAAAGGCAACAACAGAACATGGGTAGTGGATGAGGCCGGCAACATTCTGTACCACCCCCAATATTTGACCGGTACAAGCATTCATGATGTCCCCCGTGTGGATGAATCGTTAAAGAGTTTTATAACCATGGTCCAGAAGAAGAGACAACTGCAGGGAGAATTTTTTTCAGCAACTGGAGAAGAGATTCTTGCTGCCTCATATCCCACCCAGATTGCAGACCAGAACTGGTCTGTCATTATTTCCACCCCGGTACACAACATCAGCTCCCTGTTTATGAAATTCAATTCGGTGCATGTCTTTATAACGATCAGTGCAATAACGGCAATTATCGGGGGGTCGCTTTTCATAATCTTCATGATCAACAGATGGAATAAGGTCCTGCAGAAGGAGAATAAAGAAAGGCTGCATGCTGAGCAGGAACTGCAAAGAGCCCATGATGAACTTGAACTGCGCATCGAGGAGCGTACCGCAGACCTGCATCATGTAAACGAGTATCTGGAAAAAGAGATTGAAGACCGCAAGGTCGCAGAAGCTGAAACAGTCAGGCAGAATGAATTGGTGAAAAGCACAATTGAGTCCCTCTCTCATCCCTTTTATGTAATTGATGCAGATAATTATGTAATACAGTTGGCAAACTCTGCGGCAAATTTCGGCGAGCTTACTGAAAAAAGCACCTGTTACTCCCTAACCCACCAGCAGGACCACCCCTGCGACTGTAAGGACCATCCCTGCACAATTAAAGAGATAAAGGAAAAGCTGGAGCCGGTTACCCTGGAACATATTCATTTTCAGGATGGGGAAAAGCGGAATTTCGAGGTGCACGGATACCCGATCTTTGATAAGGAGGGCCGGGTAAAGCAGATAATTGAATATTCAATTGATATTACAGAAAGAAAACAACTCGAGGAGCAGCTGCATCAATCTCAGAAAATGGAGTCCATCGGCAGGCTGGCCGGAGGAGTTGCCCATGATTTCAATAATATACTGACAGCCATCATTGGTTTCAGTGAACTGGCCCAGACAAAACTGCCCAGGGAGCATCCTGTGATGCGGGATCTCAAGATTGTCCGGGAGGCAGGTGAAAAGGCATCAGTCCTGGTGCGAAAACTGCTTGCCCTCAGCCGGAAGCAGATTCTTGAAATGAAGATTATCAACCTTAATGCGCTCATTGAGGATATTCTCAAGTTACTGGGCCGTATCATTGGAGAAGATGTCTATATCAATGTAAATACAGATAATGAGGTTGATAATATCAAGGCGGATCCGGGCCAGCTGGAACAGATCTTGATGAATCTGGTGGTCAATGCCAGGGATGCCATGCCCGAAGGTGGTCGTATCAGCATTGAAACATCCAATATTGAAATTGATGAAAAGTATACCAAAACCCACGAAGGTATTAAGCCGGGATCATATGTAATGCTGGCAATAACCGATTCAGGCACCGGAATGACCAGGGAAGTACAGGAAAAGATTTTCGAACCCTTTTTTACGACCAAGGGATCCTCGGGCACCGGCCTCGGCCTGGCAACGGTTTATGGCATTGTCAAGCAGCACCAGGGACATATATTCGTTTACAGCGAGCCGGGAATGGGGACAACATTTAAAATTTATTTCCCGGCAACCGAAGAAAGTGAGAAGAAAACAAGAACAGTATCTCTGAAAACCGCTCCCAGGGGAAATGAAACGCTTATAGTGGTTGATGACGATAGATCGATCCTTGATTTAATTATAGATACCATGCAGCCCTTGGGATATACTATCATTGACGCTACCTGTGCCGAAGAGGTTCTCGAGTTTATTGAGCGATCCGGGAGCGGCTTTGACCTTTTATTGACTGATATGATCATGCCTGGCATGAACGGCAGGGAACTGGCCGAAAAAATTAAGGAGAGACATCCGGCGACAAAAGTGGTGTTCATGTCAGGATACACAAGTGACATGGTTGCCAAAGAGGGTATTTTGCAGGACGGGGAAGTTTTTATCCAGAAGCCCCTGTCTCCAATATATCTGGCCGACAGAATACGCCGGGTGCTGGACAGTTAAATCGAATTAGTAGACGAGTATGAAGAAAGCAGGAAACAGCCGGATACTGATGCTGTTTTTTCTTTTGCTTGTCTGTGCGGTCTGGGGCTGCAGCAAGGGCCAGTCAAGCAAGCCTTTTACAGTAGGTGTTGTAAATCTCAACAAGGAACTTGATAAGGTTTTTCTGGGTTTCAAAGGAAGGTTGGCAGCCCTGGGATATGTTGAAGGCCAGAATATAAATTATATTTATAACGGCCCGAGCTCGAATTTGTCAGACCTTGAAAGTGATTTGAATGAGTTCATCCAGAGGGATGTCGACCTGATTTTCTCTTTAACAACTCCTGCTACCCAAAAAACCAAGCTCATGACTAGGGGAACCGGTATCCCGGTGGTTTTCGCCCCGGTATTTGATCCGGTCCGCGCAGGGATAGTGGAGAGCCTGATGAAGCCAGGAAGCAATCTAACTGGCATCAAGGTGGGAGGTAATAGCAGCAAAGCACTTGACTGGTTTCTGAAAATCAACCCGCAGGTGAAGAATATCTTAGTGCCGTTCAACAACAACAATATGGCAGCGGTGCTGAGCCTGGAGGATTTGCAGAAGGCGGCTGAAAAGCTTGG
>JAFDCR010000210.1 GCA_019312685.1 Deltaproteobacteria bacterium
AGAATCCTGTCCCGAAAAGCCAGTCTGCAGCGGCCGCAGAGAATCAGTTTAATCTCCTGGTACACCTCTTCCATGTATTCCTGCTCGCTTTTTACCCTGATCAACTCCTTCATGGCCTCTTCAATTATTTTTTCGCCTGACTCTTCATCATCAGAAAGTATGCCGTCCGAGCCCGATATTATTTCCGTCCTGCCGACATAGAAAACACCGCCCTCCGGTATCTCCGCGCCGCAGACCTGACAGTTCAGACGTTTTACGGTTACTTTCATATTTTTAACCAGGGTTTTCTTCCAGCGGTTCAATAAAACTAAGAACCATGACCGGAAAGGTCAACCGTAAGAGGTGGGTTTATGAATAACTACCCCGCCTTTTTTGCGACAATTAACAATCCCTTGACCTGTTTTCCTGACTCCTTCCGGATATCCGCCTTGCTTTCTTCCATTAACCGTAAACCATGACGCTTCAGGCAATCCTGGATATATGCCCGCGAGTGGGCATAACGGCCGCTGGGAAAGAGTTGGTACTCCATACTGCTGTCTGCCAGTCTTTCAACTGAAAATACAATGATCCCCCCGCGGACAAGATAGGAAGATGCGGAACTGATGATCGTGTCAAGATTCCCGAAATAGACAAAGACGTCGGAACCGTATATCAGGTCAAATTTCTGCGGAAAGTCCCAGTCCTGCAGGATGTCGAAAATTTCGAGCCGGTCGTAAACTTTCTTCTCCTCCGCCTTTTCGAGCATCTTCGGCGATACATCAACGCCTGTCAGTCTCTTGGCAAACGGCCTGTAAAGCCGGGCACCCAGGCCGGTACCGCAGCCAAGGTCCAGAACGTTCAGTTCCCCGGTCAGATACGGGTGCACAAGCTCGAACAGAAGCTCCGGGGTTCTGTATTCCAGGTCTTTAACCAGGATTCTTTCAAAGGTCCCGGCACACCGGTCAAAGATCCTGCGAACATGTCCAACCGGGGCGGCATCAGGTGTTGACGAAGTTCCCAGGCTCTGGAGCATGAACCTGGCTGCCTCGTCATCCGGCCTGGTCTGAAGCGCCTTCTTGTAATGGGCCTCAGCCTCCTCGAACCGCCTGAGTTTCTGCAGGGAAAGCCCGAGATTGAAGTGGGCGGATCCGTAATCCGGCCGTATTGCAATGGCCTTTCCGTATGACTCTGCAGCATCCTCCGGCATATTAAACTCGTCCTGTGCCACCCCAAGGTTGTTCCATGCCTCTGCCATGTCGGGCGCGAACCCCACCGCCTTCTGAAAACAGGACAGGGTTTCATCCGGGTCCCCGCTTTCCCGGTATGCAACACCCAGGTTATTCCACGTCAGACCGTTATCAGGCTGTTTTGCCAGCATGGATCTGTAAATATCTATGGCGCCCTTGTGATCGTTCTCCCGCTGCTTCAGCCAGGCCAGGTTGTAACATGCCGGCAGATAGGAAGGGTTCAGGTTTACGGCCTTTTCAAAAACCTCCCTCGCCTCATGCGGCCGGGACTGGTGCAGAAATACCGTGCCCAGCGCATTCAGGACCTCCACCCGGTCAGGCTTTCTCTGCAATACGTCAAGGTACCCTTTTGCCGCCTCGTCAAGCCTGCCTTCCCTGTGGGCCAGGGAAGCTTTCATGAGAACGGCTTCGTCATTGTCTTTCCTGCGATTCAAAGGGCGGGAATATTTTTTTGAACGGCGCGAAGCCGCCTTTTTCTTTTTCATTTTTTGAGCATATGTGGGGCCTGCACCCGATCATCCAAAACACTTTGGTTTTAAAGAGAGATATTTATAACGACATTGAGCATGCAATTCGAGAAGAGTCAAGCAAAGATTTGAACCCTTTGCACCAGCTTGGGTATTGTCAACATGCAACCTGTTTCCATTACCAGAGCCTTCGGCTCGGCCTGGCCGGAAGGGTAAAAAGTCTTGTTACAGGAAAAATTCTGATAGAGGATTAATTGGGTGTTTCAGGGTGATGATTTAATAGATATATGGACTTGGTGAACCAGAGGGAATTTGATCAAATTAATAATATGTTTGAGGCAGGTAAAAAAAACCTCAACACTATACCCTTGGAAATTACTTCGCTAGTCAATAATGGATCATCCTGCGTTGACCATATGGCCGAAGTCTTAATCCGGTTTGTCCTTGACTTTCAGAAGAGTTACGGGCCAACTTGAGAATAAGGTTGCCGCAGCAATGCTGTTTGCTTTCGAACCCGCCGTTTCGGGCGCCACCTCTTCGCCGGTAAAAATGTTGACAAAAGATTGATTCGCAAGGTCCTCAGGCAAAAGTACGTCAGTGTCATGCCAGACTTCCTGCCCCAGTGGCAACTCCGGCCTGAATTGCATAAGTCCGGCGAATAGCCTCGGGACGGCAACGATTATCTGCATGCTGCCGTGCCGCCGAACAAAGGCGCAGATGTGATCCTGGTGTTTTCCCTGGGTTGCGAGAGGATGATAAACTCCTTGCGCAAAAAGATCCCGGTGTTCTTCCCGCAAGGCAAGAGCCATGGTTGTCGTATATAATTTGCAACGGCCGTCGCTCGGACTGTCCAGCATTTTTTTTACGAGTTCAGCTTTTTCTGAATCCGTCGCCTGAAATACTGTCTTAAGGTCTGCCAAGAGATTTCCCCGAGCGCCGAAGTCAATTTGCCTTCGGTTGTCGGGATCGACCAGGCAGAAATGGAATATTTCATTGCCCTGATAGATATCGGGAATTCCAGGCACTGTAAGCTTTAAAAGCAATTGTGCCAGGCTGTTGAACATGCCGAACCAGGCTATCTTCTCCTGGAAAGGAACAAAACTCTGCATAAATGGGCCTTGCAGATCAACCATGACACTGCGGACAAAGTGAGTCAAAGCCTCCTCATACTCCTGGTTGTGGTTGGTCCAGCTTGTATGATTCTTTGCCTCCCTGGCCGCTTTGAGCATGTAGTTTTCCAGGCGGATACTGAAGGATTCGATCGTTTCCGAAGTAATTCCGTCAAGGGGCCAAACACCCAGCAGATTCTGATAAAACGCATATTCATCATTTACTGAAGGTGCAGGGCCTCCGCTTGTCCTGGTTTTCCAGTGTTGATTCATTTCGCGCCAGCCGGTGACCCGGCGCTGCCATTCTTCCGGGATTTCGGAGAGAACATTCAATCTGGCCCGTACGTCTTCACTGCGCTTCGAATCATGGGTTGAAGTATTGAGCATGGTATGGGGCCAATATTGGTGTCGTTTCTGATTGAGATGGTGAAAGGCCTGGAGGGAAACACCGAAGCGCTTCGGTTCTCCACCCACTTCGTTTAAGGAGAGAAGACGGTTATACATATAAAAAGCCGTGTCTTCCAGTCCTTTGGCCATTACAGGCCCGGTATACTGTTGAAACTTCATGACAAAATCCAGATAGTGGTCTGAGCTATGATTATCGGATTTTTGTTCGAGCAGCAATACACTCCGTATAAAATCGAATATGCTTACATCCTCGATCCGCTCCTGTTCTCTGGCGTTGGAAACGGCCCACTCGATGAAATTGGTATCGTCTTTTGTAATATTCCTTGAAACTATATAGGTCCGGTAGACAGGAAAACAGGCAATCACTTCAGCCAGGGCTTCGCGCAAGCGGTTCAAGGTGAAATCCTGGCTGAAGCGGTTAGTCTTGGCCAGATTATACAACCTGGTGGCCAGGACATTCAGTTCACCGGCCATGGCACTTTTCATGATCAGTTTTTTGCAATGCCGGACAATTTCATCAAAATCAGGGTGTTGTCCGATGAAGTTGTGATAGGTTTCAGTCAACGGCTTTTCACCGGCAGGATCCACAAATATTCCATTGACAAGATTGGAAAAGTCATAACCTGTGGTCCCGTAAATCTCCCAGCAGTCAGAGAGATTCTCAAAGTCAGCTAAAATTTTTTCCGCCACCACGTAAAGTGGCAGATTGCCGTCCTGTCGCCCATGTGGCGGCTCTTCGATCATGACAAACAGAGCCCCGGCTGCCGCCCGCTGCAATCTCCGGAAATACTGGCAGGGGTCGTAGAGGCCGTCCGGATGGTCAATTCGCAGACCGTCTATTTTGCCTGTGGCGACAAGATCAAGAACAAGGGCATGGGTTGCTTTGAAAACCTCAATCTCTTCCATTTTAAGTCCCGCCAGATCATTTATGTCGAAAAATCTCCGGTAGTTTATTTCATCGGAAGCGACCCGCCAGAATGCAAGCCTGTATGGTTGCTGCTCAAGCAGGTCATGGAGAAGATCGAAGCTCTTGTCAATGCCGGTCTCGCCGTTGAACAGGATAACGTTTTCCTGGACAAATTGGTTGATTTCGTCGATTTCGCAGCAGAGACGCGCCAGAAGACGTTTACTGCCCTCCTTGCTACGGTGCCGCAAAATAATGCTATCAGCTGAAGGATGACGCCTGGACGGGAGGTTGGCAAAGGATGAGATAATATTCTGCAGTTCGAGATAACCGGAATGCTGTTTTCCCAGGAGATCCTCAAGACGTTGCAGTCCTCTGCCCAGGATAAAGGGATAGGTTTCCGGGGCAATGGGAAGCATGTGATCGTAATAGGTGAGGAAAAAACTTCCGACCTTTGTATCAAAGAGCAAGGCAAGTTCGCCATTCCCCAAGACCTGGCCGTAATGTCCTCCCAGGATGGGCAGCAACACGCGTCCCTGCAGTTCCTCACTCTGAGGCTGCCAGTTGATGTCAAAAAATGATGCATACAAGGAAGACTCGCCATTTTCCAAGACGTCCATCCACCATTCATTATCGGAACCGACACCCATATGGTTGGGAACAATATCCAGCACAAGTGCCATCTGCAATTCTTCCAGCCGGGCCAGGAAATATTCGAAATCCTCCAGGCCGCCCATCTCCGGATTAATGGAGGAATGATCAATGATATCATAGCAGTGGTGGCTGCCGGGCCTGGCCTTGAGAAGCGGTGACACATAACAGTGGCTGATTCCCAGTTGTTTGAGATAGTCAAGCAGTGCGGCAGCCTTTCTGAAGGTAAAATCCCTGTTCATCTGCAAACGGTAAAATGAGCGGGGAA
>JAFDCR010000211.1 GCA_019312685.1 Deltaproteobacteria bacterium
GGCTTTATGCTCTCCGGAATGTCACCAGCATAAAGCAGGTTATGATATACTGCCGTCAGCCAGCCTGCTACTGCCAAGGGAAGAGCGTATTTCACTACTTTTTTATCAAAAGGAAAAAGCCCAACAGCAAGAAGTAACACTAAAGGAAATAGAAAAACCCTCTGGTACCAACATAAAACACAGGGCGCAAATTCCATGACGTAACTAAAAAATAAACTTCCCAAAGCTGACACGCTCACTACAAGCCAGCAGAGAAAAAGAATATTCCAGTTTGTATTTTTTTTATTTGTTTGAGTCATATTTAAAACCTAATTAGTTAACTGCTTGGGGCGTACTACGTAAAAATAAGAACAAATAATTATAGAATTGGGGAGACCTCAGACAAGAGGCTATGCTGTCAAATCAGCAGAACAACTGTTCGGTGCATATTAATATGAGGTAGGATAAATAACGGTTGAGAACGTGTTGTTAAACGATTTTCTGTAACTTGTTGCTGATAACAAACTATCTCATTAGGAAGTGTAAAAGAAAGAACAACCTTGACTGAAGTAGATAGTTTTCTCCTTTTAGGCCGGTTTAATATGTTAGCGTTAGTTAATGAAACATCAGTACAGTCACTTTTTCTCTTTTCAGCAATGATAGAAAAATGTTTTTCAGAAATACTTCTGTCAGCTTCATTGGAAGAATGACAATCAACAAGATAAAGACTTTGGTCAACTATATGGCTTTTTTGTTCATCCAGACAAAATGCCATACTTGTTGAACCAGTTGGAAAAGTTGACAGAAAAACTGTTACCAACAATAAGCAGACATAACGATTAATTATGTTGTTTATAAATATATTCAGCAAAATTATTCATATCCTGACATGTTGTAATATTTATAGATATAAATTATAAGTTGTTTGAATCGAAAAGCAAAGAGCTAGAACTTATAAGTTTCATAAGTCTAACTTCCTACAATACGTTTAAACTCGTCAACAATTCTCAGACTGTTAACATAACCTGTATCAATATAAATTCTTTCCGAATGGATGATCGGATTAAAATATTGTCTATGAATTAACATTCGTGAATAATTCCTGAATTATCAAGGTGTTCAGTGGACATCGAAACTCAATAAGAGCATTTCAATAAGAGATTAAAATTGGTGGCTGTTCTTTTTAGGATTTTTTAAAGGACGGCAGCTTTATTGCGGGTTCCTTGGGAATAAAATAGGACCTGAGGTCGTAATCCTGAATAAAAGCCAGGATAACTTTGGAGCTGCTGGAAAGAAAGTTATAACTGACCGATTTTTTAAGGTAATTGTTGGAGCCTGACAGAAAGCTGCTTATGAGGATGAAAAGCAGGCTGATAAAGAATACCCCTTTGATAATGCCAAAGATACCTCCCATCGTTCTGTCAAACCAGGGCGTCAGGGTGACATCCATTACTTTTTTCAGCCCCAGGCCTATGAGTTTGATCAGGTAGAAAAATCCTACAAACAGCAGGATATAGGTTAGGAGAAAAGCCAGCCGGGCATTCTCTATATAGGGGAGGATTAAGCGGTAGAACTCATTATCAAAATACCCGGCGAGAATAAAGCCACCTATCATGCCGATAAGAGATGAAATCTGACAGATAAAGCCGATCCAGATACCCCTGGACAGAAAAGCCATAAAGATCAGAAGAATCAGAATGTCAAATGCCGTTATCCTGGACAGCCACTCCATAAGGTTTTTTCCAAATCAGCAAAAAAGGCTTTTAAAAGATACGATTTATAATTACAAATATAATACAACCATCTATTTTAAAAGAGCTTTTTTTATTATAAATAGCAAGGGATTTCTGTGCGGCTGTATAAGGTCTTAATCCCTTTTTAACCAGGAAAGGGTTCCTGGATATATCCCGGTATTTATGGATTTCCAATTAAAAAAATGCATTGTTGCAGACCATCGTCTCCAGGCGGGAGTGATAAGTAAACAGCTGCAATACCCGCATCTGCTGACCTGCACCCTGCTTGACCTTCCCATGCTTGAGGAGGAAATGAACCGGCAGGGGGAAGAAAAGGTTGTGGCGTACTGCCTTGCCGGAGAGGAAGTTGACCGGGTAGGCAAATTTACCTTCCCCAAAAGAAAAAGAGAGTGGCTCGGGGGCCGTTTCGCGGCAAAATATGCTGCAGCAGGCCTGGCGGAAAGAGCCGGGTCCGGGGAAAAGCCCCCTCATTGGTCCGAATATATAATTACGACCGATGAAAACGGCAGGCCCTTTCTGGCTGGCGATAAAGGGGAGAGCACAAAACCCGTCCCGGATATTTCCATTTCCCACAGCGAATCCATGGCAGCTGCCATGGCGGTTTATCCAGGCTATTGCGGTATCGATATCCAGAAGATTACGCCGCAGGTTTTAAGGGTGCGCGAGCGCTTTTGTATTGACGGGGAAAAACAATTGCTTGATAAATTTTTTCCGGTTGGTCCTGACAGAGAGGCTGTGGTTCTCGCAAAACTCTGGGCTGCCAAAGAGGCACTCCGCAAGGCTTCCTGCCTGAGTTCGCTTCCCGGCTTTATGGAACTGCAACTCATTGAAATTAATATTAATTCAGAGTCAGACTTTTCGGTTTTTGTGTTCAGCTGGCTAAATCCCGCCCGAGGTGCACCAGGGCAAATCAGGGCAGCGGTAACCCTTAGCGGAGATTATGCCTTGGCGCTTACAGTCAGAGATGATACTGTGAGATAACCTGTTTTTCATACTTATTCGGGTAAACCCAATGGAAGTAAGACAACACCTGTCACAGCTGGACCTTTTTAAAGGACTCACCGCTGAACAGCTTGAGGCAATCACCGGAACTGTTACAGAAAAGGATTACCGGAAAGGGGAGTTGATTTTTGCTGAAGGCGATGAAGGAGTGGGGTTTTATCTTGTCATCCGCGGCAGGGTGAAGGTGTACAAGCTGTCTGCGGAAGGCAAAGAGCAGATAATGCATATTTTCGGGCCGAGAATGCCTTTTGCAGAAGTGCCTGTTTTTGCAGGCAGCCGTTATCCTGCCAATGCTGAAGCAATGGAATCCAGCAGGCTTTTCTTTTTCCCGAAAAAAAGCTTTATTACTCTTATTCAGGAAAACCCCTTACTGGCCATGAATATGCTGGCTTCCCTTTCGCAGCGTCTGAAGCAGTTTTCCAATCTGATCGAAACCCTTTCCCTTAAAGAGGTCCCGGGCAGGCTTGCCTCTTACCTTCTTTACCTGAGCGACAAAAACGGCAGCATAGATGAGTTCAAGCTGGACATTGCCAAGTCTCAACTGGCAAGCCTTTTAGGCACGATCCCGGAGACATTGTCAAGGATTTTCGCCAAGATGGGAGCCAGGGAGATTGTCAGTATTAAAGGTCCTGAAATTACCATATTGGACCGGGAGGGGCTTGAGGATCTTGCCGAAGGCAATACTAAGCTTTAAAAACAGGCTGAAACTATTGCATCTGCATTGTCGCAGGGAGTCGGGCATATTAATTATATAGCCGAATTCCCTGCTCCGTGTATCTGCAGCGTTCACAGCTTGTTATTCTACTGGGAAGAATAAAATTCAGCCTTTTTAAGTATAAAAAATTTATGTGGCTATATATAATTCTCAGCTTTAGATTACTTTTTGGGGTTGGATCTTCTGGTTTCCCTGGATTCCCGCCTGCGCGGGAATGACAAGCCATATTACCCAGAAGTTATTTTGATTAAGGGGCATGACTAGAACAGTATTTCAACTTAAATACTGATGTTAATTAACCATAGACACTGATAAAAACTACTAGTTGTGCGACCTGCACAACTAGTAAGTGATCACCCTCGGGGCTATTTTTATTTATCGCGCAGCGATGGTACTATAAATAAAGCCAGGTCGGCTTTATTTATGTCTGCAGTTGTCCGTGTGCGTCCGTGGTTAATTAAAAAACGTTCTTTTTTGTATGAAGACTTTTCAGCCAACTCTCATTCACATGTCATATTCAAGGTGTATAAGCAAGCATGCCTGAACTACCAGAAGTAGAGGTCATAATGCAGGGGCTGCGGCGCCATTTGCCCGGCCGTAAAGTAATCGGGGTCGCTGCCGGAAACAAGAAGCTGCGTAAGCCCATGCCGCGAAAATACCTAAAAAAATACCTTCAGGGAGTACGGTTTGAATCAGTAAACCGGCGGGCAAAGTTTCTGCTGCTCACAATGGATAACAGCGCAACCCTGGTAATCCACCTGGGCATGAGCGGCAGGCTGGGCGTCTTTGCCGGAGATTCTCCCAGGGCAAAGCATGACCATCTCCGCTTACTTCTGGACAATGGCATGGAACTAAGATTCAATGATATCAGGCGGTTCGGCTTTGTCCAGGTCGTTGCACCGGGCAGGGATCCGGGCGAAGCCCTGCCTGCCGGTCTCGGTCCGGAACCCCTCGGGCCTGATTTCACGCCCCGATATATGCTTAAGAAGGCGGTAAACAGAAAAAGACCGCTGAAAAATTTTCTCATGGAAAACCGGGTCGTTGTGGGCATCGGCAACATCTATGCCTGCGAAACCCTGTTCCATGCAGGGATAACCCCGGAAAGAAACGCTGGAGACCTGTCTGCTGCTGAGTGGACCAGGGTCGTGGAAAGCAGCCGTTGTGTTCTGCAGCAGGCCATTGGAAGCGGCGGTACCTCGATCAGCGACTTTGTCAACGAAAGCGGCAGGACCGGTTATTTTCAACTGCAGCTTAAGGTTTACGGCAGGGAGGGAAAACCCTGCCTGGCCTGCGCCACTCCCATAGTCAGGAAAACCATGGCCGGCCGCGCCACATTTTTCTGCCCACGATGCCAGAAATAATTCCACCCAGCCTTTTGCTCCCTGATTTTTCACCCCTGCCATCGCCTTAATTATTTCGGTAGAAATTAGGAGAAGAAACACTTCCAAATCAAAGCAGATTTTATGCTTAATACGTATAACTTCTAAGTACTAAAATACGTATGGTGTTTGCTTTTTTTATTGCACCATTAATAAAAATAATACATTAATTCAGAGGGTTATAAAAATGTTTCAGGAATATTCTGCATGGCAAAGGTCGGGGCTGTTTTGGCTAAGTATACGGATATTCCTGACACCGATAAATATTTTCAAAACCCGGCCTGAAAGATAAAACGATTAACATGCATTGTCGGGAGGAAAACGTGGCTAATGTGGTATCATCGGTTTCAACAGCAAGAAACCTTACATCACGGCTTTGTGAAATAGGCAAAAATATTGAAAATGCAGAATTGAAGAATCTGCTTGCCGATCTCAGCTTGAGGCTGGTTGAGGCAGAGGTGAAAATTGCTGATTTAGTATCTGAAAATACAAAAATGAAAGAAATAATCGACTTGCTTGAAAATAAAACAGGTGAATTATGCCCCAGGTGCAAAAAGAGAGCCTTTAAGCTGATCACAACAAAGCCTTACCTGATATACGGGGAAGTGGGTTATAAAGAGTCTGAGTATAAATGTTCCGGCTGCGGCTTTACCAACACTCTTATTACCTGATTACTTCAACCCGTTAGCCGGAAAAGCTATATAGCAGCAAAGATTTGTTGGCTGGAACGTCCGCGCTGCTTGATGAGGAGCTGCTGCCTGGCTCCTCAACCCCAATTAATATTTCGTATTCTTTAAACCTTAAAAATGCCTTCCAGTAAATAAAATCTCAGCTTAATACTCAATTTTTATACGTAATAATATACGAAATAAAATCATTATTATTATTGCAATATCCACAGGAGGTTGCTTTAATTTCTATCACATAAAGCATACAGTTTTCCGGATAGTGACTATTGAATAAAGCTCTGTCAGGAGACAGGTTCTTAACCTTAAAACGGGCGGTAAAGGTTCCGTATCCTTTGAGGAGATGGAAACGGAACCTTTACCAGACACAACCTCCAGCAAAATACCGGGACAGATTTATTTGTCGATCAGACGCAACGTTATCTTCCATGCAAATTATCTTCCTAAATCACCCTCTAAAAAATCTGTCCCGGTTTTTTTCAGTAAAAACGTCTCGGTCCATTGCAGGAAAATCCTGAAGATATAACAGATTGAACGGAATGCACGATCAAGAACCTGCCTCTATACTGATAGTTGATGATGAGCCTAGCATCTTGAAAATGCTTGAAGGGGAGATCTCATACCATGGCTATAAAACGATAGCTGCCCCACATGCCAAAGCAGCCTGTCAGCTTGCAGAAAAGCAGCCCAAAATCGATTTACTGATTACCGACATCATTATGCCGGGCATGAATGGTATTGATCTGGCCAGGGAAATAACTTCCCTGCATCCGGATATCAGGATAGTTTTCATGTCAGGTCATTATAATCCGTCTGTTTTCGAAAAGAGCCTTCCGGAAAAGAATTATGACTTCATGGTCAAACCTTTTGGCCTGGATACCCTGATGAATACAATAAGAAATGCTCTTGCCTTTCCTGATGTTCCATAAAGCCAGAAGTTCAGCTTGATAGGTTTTCCAGCATATTTTCAGGACCAGGGAACTTGCGCCCTTCTGCCGGCTGGGTGTAAAGTGGTTCAGACTTTCCGACAACGGTGTTTAAATTGCACTGGAAACCGATGATTATTCAACAGAAGAGAAAATAAATGAAACATGTTCTTTCCATTGACGGAGGAGGTATCAGGGGGATTATCCCGGCACTGGTTCTTGCAGAAATAGAAAAAAGAACAGGGAAGAAGACGGCAGAGTTGTTTGATATTGTTGCCGGGACCTCTACCGGAGGCATTCTTGCCTTGGGTTTGACCAAGGACAACGGCAGCGGCGTTCCGGAGTTCAGTGCAGGCGACCTGGCTAAACTGTACGAAAAAAGAGGCAAAGACATCTTCTCCCGTTCTCTTTGGAAAGGCGTCTCGTCTGTTGGCGGATATGTTGATGAAAAATACGCGGAGGAAGGCCTGGAAAGGGTTCTGGTGGAATATTTCGGCAATGAACCCCTGGGAGCCGCTTTAACAAAAGTATTAATTACAAGTTACGATATCCACAACAGACACCCCTATTTCTTTAAGAGTTGGCGGACCGAATGGCAGGCTGTTGAAATGAGGCTTGTCGCCCGGGCAACTTCCGCTGCCCCAACCTATTTTGAACCCGCCTTAATTCCGGTCAGCGGCAGCATGAAAGCCCTGATAGACGGCGGTGTTTTTATAAACAATCCCGCCGTCTCGGCATATGCGGAACTCAAAAGACTCTTTCCTGACGAAAATGAATATATCGTTGTTTCAATCGGCACCGGAGAATTGGTCCGGCCGATTTCTTACTCCGAAGCGAAAGACTGGGGCAAGGCGGGCTGGATGCTTCCGGTGCTGAGCTGCATGTTTGACGGGGTCTGTGATGCTGCCGACTATCAGCTGAAACAGATCCTCAGAAACAGTTATTTCCGGTTACAGACCAGCCTTTCCACTGCTTCCGACGATCTGGACGATGCAACCAACGGCAACATCGCAAATCTTAAATCCGAGGCGAAAAAACTCATCCGAACCAATAAGGATACAATCGGGCGGATATGCGATACCCTCATGCAAAGCCATACCTGATCGAACCGGAAAAGCTGTTATGTAAATTCCGGGGACAAACTTAATTAAAAAAACCAACCCAAAATCGAAGCCCCAAAAGAATTAAGTTTGTTGTCCTCAGAATTTCAATATGTACAGCAGAGAGGGAAAGCGATGGTCGTTAAATCGAAAAAGCTACAATGGCAAGTTGTTTTTCATTTCGGTTTAACCCAAAAATATGGATAAAACAGAGGTTGGATAAAACTGCAAAAGCGACGTCTAATAAATTGTTGGGCACCCAAAACTAAAGGTGCTACATCATGATGTTACAAGCCGAGCAAGCTGCAGTTACCACGCAGCCAATGGAGAAAGTCGCATCTGGTCAGAAACTTATTATCTACGCAATCCTCGTAAATTTATTAACAATTTGCCTTCAGGCGGCTTTCGGTGACATTGCTGGTCTTGTAGGCATTGTTGCAATCATCATGTCTCTCGTAGGTATGTTTCGTTTAGCGTCAGGACTCGGCTTTTCCAATGGCGGAAAAATCGGGCTTGTCATTCTGCTGCTGGTGCCGCTGGTCGGCCTTATTACACTGCTGGTTCTCAATTCGCGCGCAACAAAAGCGTTGCGAGGCGCTGGCTACAAAGTAGGTCTGCTTGGGGCTCGGAAGTAACTACGCCCAACAAATCGTTACAGCAGACGGGCAAAAAACTGCCCGCCGCTGAGCTCAAACGTTAGTGCGCCAAGCGCAGCTTGGTGCTTCTTATAGGGTGCCCTGCCTGTTGGTGGGAAGTCCCAATCGGGCAAAGCTTAACCAGCAGCCCGTACCGAGTGTTGCGCGGCTCTCGGAGCCAGGTTGTCTGGCGAACAACAGTCGTGAAGCGTACACAGGGAACACTGTAGGCCGCAGGGGAGACGTACCTCCCCAAAGCAATTCAGCCCCGTTAGGAGCAAAGATGCAGTTGGCGACGGTTTTAACGTACCGGAAGCCGGAACACAGGAATCGTTTTGGTGAGATTCTGAGGGACTGCCGGGGTCAGAGAGCGTGGCATGTAGTAAGAGAAGCATCAGGAACTTGGGA
>JAFDCR010000212.1 GCA_019312685.1 Deltaproteobacteria bacterium
AAAGAAGATTCTGAATCAGAAGTTTCGTGAAAAAATATCAAGAGTTGATTTCAGGAAAACATTACGGGTAAATACTATACAGAGACTATTCCGGCTGGGTAAAAATTACCCGGTTTGGAAATTTTCAAGTTGGTAAATGGCAAGAAATGAGTTTGCAAGTTACTGTTATTATTGAACATTCGAAAATGGTTAAAAAATATTAATGCTTTGGCACAGTTTGTGAATAAATATAGTTAAAAAATATAACTCTTCTTTTTTACTTCCTCTTCCTAAAAAAACCCGACCTTCCACCCAGGTCGGGTTTTTTTATTCTTTTCGGTTTATTCCCTAATTTTCTTGAACCAAATCCCATAATCCGGGCGTTTATGAAAGAATCAAGAAACACAACGGTATTTAATGGCTTATTAAGGGCTGTGCGGTTTGAGAATATTGTAGGGCACCTTAAATGTATCCCTGACAAAATCAAAGAGGGCGCTGCTTACAGCTCCCGGGTGCAGTGGGGTTATCTGCGGATCAGGCCACCGTCCCCGCATCGCAACAGGTATTGCGACAAGACTTTCATACTCGCTCATTAGCGGCTGGCCTATGAGAGGTACCTTGGAAACCAGAGTATCAAAGGTTTTAAATGGTGCAATGAGAAGGGTCATGTCACTAGTAAAATCATGAATTCGCATATCTCCCTTGAGGTAAAGATTGAGACCTTCTCCATGCAGAATAGCCCTGTCAATATAGATGGTGTTATCACTGATATGGGTATCTATATCCATCTGACTGTATGGGAATCCCCTTTTTCCTGTTTGGCCGACCTGGGTTTTAAAGAGGTCGGTAATATTTACGATTTTAAATATTCTGGAGAGTAGCTTTAATCTCAGAATTCTGCCTCTTGTCGATTTTATATAGATATTCCCGTCATGCCATGTGCCGGATTTTTTCCTCAGGTTAGCGCTTAAGGTAAATTCACCCTCAACAACATCCTGCTCTACTCCAAGGCAAGGTATTACTTTTTCCAACCGCAATGGAGTATCAGGATCGGTTGCAAGAACGTAATGATCTCCAACGGTTTCATCTGAATACCAGTGGGCTGTATAGTCCAACCCACATAACCTTGATGAGAATATCTCGGTTTTCACATGGGAGTCGGAAGTAAGCTGCAGCTCTCCATGTATATCATTCAGAGTATAGAGAAATTTTTTGGTTACACTGTCTGGTGTTGTTATATCGCGGTTGAAAGAAAAGGAGTCAAAATCAAAACCGATCCGACCGGTAATCTCCCAGTCTTTTGGTCTTAAAAGTTTATCATCCTGATCTACATGGGCTTCTATAAAGCCGCGATGAGTTGCTTTCAGGCTCTGGGATAAATTATTGAGCGATTCTTTTGTAATAAAGGATGAGAGAAGGTTAATATCCACACTAAATCCCTTCTGTGCAGCAGCAATATGACCCGAGCCAATCAATTTTTCTGTTCCTATTGCAGTATCAAATGACACGATCTTTAATTTCTCGCCGGTCCCATTCAGGATAATATTATTAATGATAATGGGTTGATTCCCGCTGCCACCCTTCAAGCGTAAATTTTCGGCTTTCAGAATACCTTTGAAGCGGGTTGCATCAGGTTGGTCGGGAGAAAAGCTGAATTCGAAAAAGGCGCCTGAGAAATATCCGGATGAAAAAGATGAATGGTGAAAGAGAGAATCAATGGTCCGGGCACTGATAAAACCCTCCCATGATAAGCTTAGACGGTGGGGCGCGGAACGTAAGAGGTGAATGCTTAACCTTCCCTGTTCTCCTGGAGCAAAAAAAGAAAGCTCTTTAATATGTAAATAATCCGGGGTGCTTTCAAGGTCAATTCTGGCCATTGGCAATTTGTTTCCACTCAAGCCACTCAATATCTTACCCGTGATAGCGGTTTTTCCCCCCTGGAAACTTACTGAAAAACCTTCCATGGTGCATGGGATTCTGGGGCGCAGCTTTTCAGAGAGCCAACCTTTGGTGCCAAGCCAGTCGGCAAGGTTTTTTCTTAACGGCCCGTTAAATACAGTCGTTCCATGCCAGTCTTCCAGCACCTTGTGATAGAGAGTTCCGGTTAAGCTGAGGGCCTGATCAAGGAAATTGATTCTTGCCTGCCGGATATTCACCTCTTTACCGCTGATATCAGCATGCAATTCAATAATAGTAACCGGTTCGGGAAGCAACGGACTGTTAACAGACAATTTTTTTGCCTCAGCAGCCAGTTGATAGTCCCAGGCTTCGGGTTCTTGGGCCGGCCCCTTTAAAGTGCCTTGGGGGATGTCAATAATTCCCTGTATCCCTGAAAGTTTACTTTTTACCTTTTTGTCGGGCATGGTCCCGGTCTGTTCAAGCAGCGTGTAAAGGGATTCTCCATCAAGCCGGGCATTAATATTTTCTATCTGCAGCAAAACATCTTCCGCCCCCCAGGAAACTTTGCCGCTTGTGCTTATGATTTCCTGTTTCCCTATATGCCCGTTGACTTTCTGCCACCGAACCTCTTCCGGGTCGACCTGGAGTGTTCCTCTGTCAATAAAAATGGTTTGGGGTATTGGGTCATAATCGGTCCGGAAATGCATGTCCTCGACTTTTACCCGGGTAAGAATATTGTCAAGCGTTTCTCCAAGTTGCAGATTACCGACGGCCCGGCCTGAGACCCAATTGAATTTGTCAAGTTCACGCTGGAATCCGTCATGATCAACAAGCTGTTCGAGAACAGGGGGTAGATCCTGCAGGTCTGCATCAATATCAAGACTCAGGGTAAACGCATTGCTCTCCCCGACAAGTTCAAGAAGCAGATCCCCGTTGCTGCCAAAGCTGTTTCCCAGTTGTGCACTGAGATTATGGCCGGTCAGGAAGGATTCTTTTATCAGGATAGGTCCTTTGGCTTTTGTCAGATCCAATTCCGCCCCGGGAACATGAATGTCAGCTTCAAGAACGTCGGCTTCAATAATCATTGCATTGAGGTTTTCAAAAGCTGAAGTCCGACCTGAGAAGCGGTATGCTCCTGTTGCCGCTCTGCCGCCAAGGACAACACCGCAGACAGTATCAGCAGTTTTATTGCCGCTCCAGAGGGTCAGTATTTTATGTCGGATTGCTGTAAGATCAAGGTTTTTGCCGGATAAATCAAGCTTCCAGACCGGCTCTGTGCCTGCTTCTGGAGGGTTTAAAGCCATACTGCCTGCAGGAGATCTTCTTTCTATCAGACCCGACAGATTGACTTGAGGTTCCTGCATTTCAAGACCATTGATGTTCAAGCGGTACAGTGAATCGGATTTTAAAATCGTCAAATCCATATAACCGGGTATGAGGAGGATTTCTCTTTCCTGATGCCGGACTTTAACTGAGGGCAGGGTGCCGTGCAGGTTCAACTCAAAATTTTCTAATCCCGTACCGGCTACGCTGCCGGCAAGTCTGGCCGTGGACTCAACCGGTATCAGGTGTCCCTTGAAAAAGGTTGCAGCCGTGTTATGCAGTTTAATGTCCTGGGAATCCAGAAATAACTGGTATTTATTATTTATTAAGTTGATATTTCCCCACAGGGTGATGCTCCTGCTGAATGAAGATGAGCCGTGCAGGTCGAATCTGGTATCCTGCTGCCCGATTTTTAACATTCCTTCAATATTACGGAATGTATAAATGTCATAGGGCAAAATTTTTTTCTGCTCCTCACCTGCCTCAACCTTCAGCCTTCCGTTCTCAATGTAAAATTTAAGCTCAGGAATGGCGAATTCCGAAGGTTTTTCCCCCTGGAAAACCTTCCTCCTTAAAAAAATCTCCGGGTTTTCGAGACGGATACTTCCCACCATGAGGTTTTTGTTAATTATAACTCTCCAGTTGGGATATATCCGCATTTTCGGCACAGAGATCTCTGAGTACTCATTGATAATATTTGTATTGGATAAGGAAAGGTGTGGCAGCGGCAGCCAGGCCCATTCCATTTTGTGTACCTGTATGGGAATGCCCAGTTTTTCGCTCAACTGCCCGGCAAGAAAATCTTTTGTTTTATCCAGAATGAGAAAACGGGGTAGCAGCCCGATAAAAAGAACCAGGGCAACGAGGAGAAATATATATCTGGAGATTTTTTTCATATATGGCAGGGCGTAATGTCGGTCGGCATTTTAAGTTGTTTTAGTTTGGGCTGCTGTTGATTCAACTTGAGAATAATGTTTTCATCTAGCATGCAGTTATTCCGTAAAGCAAGTTTTTCTTTCTAAA
>JAFDCR010000213.1 GCA_019312685.1 Deltaproteobacteria bacterium
AGATATTTCTGCTGTTGTTTGAAAAGCACTGCCTTGAGTTGGGATGATTCATCCTTGAGGGTAAAGTAAAGGTGGCCGGAATAGGGCTGCCGAAGATTAGAAATTTCGCCGGTAACAGCTACAAAGGGCAGTTCCGTCTCAAGAATACCGCGTATGGATCTGGTAAGATCGGTTACCGTCATTATTCTGGGGTCAGGCAGATCAGGCATAAACTGGGCCGAGGGTTTCCGGGTTTAATCAGACCGGTTATTTTTGGGGCACATTGTCTCCTGCATGCAGGAAGTAAAAAAATATTGTAACCTCAAATGAATGTGACTAAAAACAGTTTTTTATTTTAATGAATAATCTTTTTAAAAAGCCGGATGCTTTTTTGGCCACTCAATATTATAGTATTCGGCTTTGAGGTCAGCCGGTTTATAATAATTTTACCAATCATTCGGTATAAGAAAGTACTTAAGAAGCTATTAATAAATACTCCGCAACCGATCCAGCTGAAACGCATAAAGGTTGCAGGAGTTATGTATATTTAACAAGGGTATATAATGAGCGCAAAAAGTTTATTCAGTAAAAAGAATATTGAATCACAGCAGCCTGACACTCGAACAGGCATTATGGAAGAATTGAATCTGCCGCCGGAATTGATATCTTTTGTCCGTAAGAATGCCAGGACGCTGCAGATCGTCCTGGCAGGTATCGTGGTTCTGATCCTTCTCTGGGCTTTCTATGACTACTATTCCGAAATGCAGAAAAAAAAGGGAGCCTCCCTTCTTGCTGCTGCAATACAGACCGAATCAACGGATGAAAGGATGCAGAAACTCAGCAGCGTGATAAATGATTATTCCGGAACAGATGCGGCCGTTTGGGGAAAATTGGAAATGGCGCATATGGATTACAACGATGGCAGACTTGATGCTGCAATAACAAAATATGAAGAAATATTGAATAAGCTCCCGGCAGACAGTTCCCTCGCACCTCTGGTCAGGATGAACCTGTCCCAGAGTTTTGAGATGGCCGGCGATCAGGAAAAGGCTGTTGCACAGTATAATTTACTGAAAAAAGCCACCGGTTTTGAAGAGGCAGCCCATATTGCCCTGGCCAGAATATATAAGGAAAAGGGTGAATCGGCCCGGGCCCGGAAAGAATATGAAGAGCTTTTGAGCAGCTTGGAAGAAGATGCTGACCCGAAGCTTAAATCACGGATTCAGGCAATGCTTGCCGCGATTGAAGGAGAAAAGAGCACGCCGGCATCCAAGCCTGAAGAGAATTAAGAGTAAGTTTTTCCCCACATGCAGACTATTCATTCCCTGGCTGAAATGAGCCGCTGGTCAGATGGTATTATTGCCCGGGGTAATTCCATAGCCCTTGTTCCAACCATGGGGTATTTTCATGAAGGCCACTTAAATCTAATGCGTTTAGCCTCCCGCCTGGCTGACTTCGTTGTTGTCAGCCTCTTCGTCAACCCCCTGCAATTCGGTCCACTCGAAGACCTCAGCTGCTATCCCAGAGATTTGGCAAGGGACAGCGGAATGGCTGCCGGAGAAAATGTTGACGTCCTGTTTGCCCCGACTGACAGTGAAATGTACTCTTCAGACTTTAACACCCGGCTCAGGGTTGAGGGTATAACAGATACACTCTGCGGCAAACAGAGACCAGGGCATTTTGAGGGAGTCATCACAGTTGTTGCCAAGCTTTTTAATATTATCAAGCCCCATACAGCTGTATTCGGCCGGAAGGATTTCCAGCAGCTCTGCGTAATCCGGAAAATGGTTCGGGATCTTAATTGGGATATAAAAATAGTCGGTCACCCGATAGTCCGCGAAAAGACGGCCTGGCTATGAGTTCCCGCAACACTTATCTTTCAGAGGAGGAGCGTGAAAAGGCTCTTTGTTTATATAAGGCCATACAGCATGCTCAAACAAGGTTTGAAAACGGCTTAACAGATGCAGAGCTGTTAGTTTCAGAGATACGGGATATTATTTTAAGTAATTCAGGGGTTAGTGTTGACTATATTTCCATAGTTGATATAGATACTCTCTCTAACAAGCCGGTGCTGGATGCAGACAGTGTTCTGGCCCTGGCTGTAAAAGTCGGTCAAACAAGATTGATTGACAATTGTTTTTTGGGAAGTACTAGAGAAATATTCAACTGATATTGGTGAATTATAATGCAACGGCACATGTTAAAATCAAAAATACACCGGGCTACCATTACAGAAGCAGACCTGAATTATGAAGGCAGCCTGACAATTGATAAGGATCTTCTGGATGCTGTGGACCTGCATCCTTATGAGCGGGTGATGGTCTATAATATCAACAATGGCGAAAGATTTGACACTTATGCCATTGAGGGGGAAGCGGGTTCAGGGGTGATTGGTCTGAATGGTGCGGCTGCCCGGAAGGGTCTGGTCGGTGATCAGATAATTATCGTCAGCTATGCCTTCTTTTCTGAAGAGGAATTAAGCGGATACAATCCAAAGATTGTCTTATTGAACAAGGCAAATAAAATAAAAAAATGGCTGCGTAGATAGACAGAATAACAAGACTTACCTAGAAAGGAGAATCTGAGATGCCGGGCTTTGAGGTCTTTGGTGAGAAAGAAAAACAGGAAATAATGGACGTTCTTGAAACCGGTGTTCTGTTCCGCTATGAGTTCGGGGAGCAGCGCAAAGGGGTGTATAAGGTACGTACTTTTGAAGAGAATTTTGCCAGGTATAATGGAGCCGGTTATGCCCAGGCAGTCACCTCGGGGACCGTGGCTTTGAAGGTGGCGTTGGCTGTGCTCGGCATCGGACCGGGTGATGAGGTCATTACCCAGGGATTTACCTTTGTTGCGACCTGGGAAGCAATATTTGATGTCGGCGCCGTACCTGTTTTCACCGAGGTCGACACCACGCTCAACATGGAGCCCGCTGATCTTGAAAAAAAGATAACTGACAGAACAAAGGCGATTATCCCAGTGCATATGCTTGGCTCCGGCGCCAGGATCGACGAGATCATGGCCATTGCTGATAAGCACAATATCCCGGTTATTGAAGATACGGCCCAGGCGGCAGGTGGAAAGTGGCGGGGCAAGCATCTCGGAACGTTCGGTAAATGCGGCACCTTCTCCTTTGATGCTGTCAAGACAATGACCACGGGTGAAGGGGGCATGATCATTACAGATGATGAAAAGTTATGGCGCAATATGTCTGAATACCATGACCACGGCCATGACCATGTACCCAATCCCGGCGGCAGGGGAGGAGAAGGACGGAGCTTTATCGGCTTTAATTATCGCATGATGGAACTCCAGGGAGCCATAGGCCTTGCCCAGCTTGCCCGTCTTGATGATATGATCGCTGCCCAGAAAAAGAATAAGGCTGCCATGAAGAATTCTGCCAGCAGGCTTCCGGGGGTCACCTTCAGGACCCTGGTTGATGAAGAAGGTGACTCAGCAACGTTTCTGGCATTCTTTCTCCCCAGTCGGGAAAAGGCCCAGACAGTTAACCGTATTTTGCAGGAGAACGGAGCCGGGGCCATCTGTTTTGCAGATAATACCTGGCATTACTATCCTAAATGGGAGCATCTGATTACTGGCTCCACAATCACGGCCAGCGGCTGGCCTTTTAAGGAGCAGGACGGCAGAAGGAGGGTGCTGTATGATCCGCAGAATCTGCCGGGATCTGCAGAGATAATGAACAGGCTTCTGGTGTATCAGGTACCGATAAAGTTGTCCGATGAACGTTTACGGCAGATAGATGCTGCCATGGAAAAAGCAGCTAATCTCGCAGGCTGAGACAACCACATCTACTTCGTCACAGGAAACCCGGCATATTATTATATAGCCGGGTTTCCTGCTTCTTATATCTGCAACAATATCAACTTGTGATAAGCCCCGGCAGAGTTCATAATTTTCTTTTCAGATCACAATTTGGTTAAAAAGCGAATGCCCAGCTTAAACATACTGTTTGGATGTTTCATAATCAGGTGAGACAGAAAAATGAATAAAAGTTGGGTTATATTGAACCGAATGTTAGCCCTTAATAAGGATAAGGTTGTATTGACAAACAACTGATATAAAGCCGGCCGACTTCATTTGGATGAAAAAAATTTTTCAAGCTCCTCCATTTGTTGTTTATAACAATCAGGGCATATGCTATGAGTGAACTCTGCTTCTGAATGATCCCGTATGTATGATTCAATTTGTTTCCAATACCCCTTGTCGTCTCTTATCTTTTTGCATGATGCACATATTGGAATGAGACCACGCAGCAATTTAACCTTTTCTAAAGCTTCTTGAAGTTTTGAGATAAGTTCTTCTTTTTCCTCTTCCACAATTCTTCGTTGGGAGATATCAATTGCGTATTCAATCATATGCAATAATTCCCCATCTTCACCAAAAATAGGATAACCATGAACCTCGACATTGCGTTTATTGCCATCATAATCAAAGTGAATATGCTCCAACACAACCGGTTTGTGTGTACGTCTTACCTCTAAAAGCGGACATGTATGTTCTCTTGAATCGCAGGGTGTTTCACGATGATGTGTAAGGGAATAACACGTTGCCCCTTTCCATTTATATAGGGGTGCAGTTTTAGAGTTGGCTAATAGAATTTCATAGCTCAGAGCATCAACAACATAAAAAGGATATGGAAGAGATTCTATTACATTAATGAGAAATTCATTTTGGCTTTTAATTTTTTCCTCTACCTGTTTTCGTCCATAAATGTTTCGGGCAAAAGAACAATTGTATTCCATGCCATTTAGAGCCAAATAATTAGCTGAGATCTCAACAGGATATTCCCTGCCATCCTTGGTGCGATGAGTTGATTCAAAAGTAAA
>JAFDCR010000214.1 GCA_019312685.1 Deltaproteobacteria bacterium
AATCTTTTTCATAATCATAATGTGGGCATTTTTTCGCAAATGAACATTTACAATGATTAAGATTTCCCGAGGCTCTTTCTGTTCAGCCTGAGATATATAACCCAGAAGGTGCCGGGCAGTAAAAAGATCAGGGCAAGCCTGATGGTGAGCAGCCTGGGATCAACACCATGATCAAGGCCCAGCCCGGTAAAATAGGTTGACAGGCTTAAAACCAGGGTAAGTAAAGCCATTTCCGCAGCAAAAACCCTGCCCCTGAACTGGTCCGGTACAACCTGCTGCAGCAGGGTCGTGCTGAATACCCATTGAACGGACCCGCCCAGATGGCCCGCCAGAACGCAGGGGAGGGCCCAGAACAGTGTCGGTGCTTGGGAAAACAGCAGGTAGGCCCCGGATGATATAAAAAATGAAAAACTTATGGACCGGTACATGTCCTTTCTGGTTTCACCCAGAAAATGCCAGGCCAGGATGGGGCCTATGGCTGCACCGATACCCCGTACTGAATAAAGTATCCCGCTCTTCCCGCCCTCACCTCCGGTTGAGAAGACCTGCTCGCCGAAAACCGTAAGCAGTACCAGGATGCCTCCCGACAGGGCCCAGCCGCTTTTGACCAGCAGCAGGGTGGCCACCTCCTTATGGCGGGAGACATATTTAAAACCTTCCCGCAGGTCAGTGATACCGGTCAGGTCATGCCAGGTGGGTTTTTCCTTTTTTGCTGGAGGGGAATAGGCCAGCTCGATCCTGGAAAGCAGCATGGCGGAAACCAGAAAGGTTGAGGCGTCAATAATGATTGCAGTTTCCCAACCGAAAAGATAGGTGACAAATCCGCCCAGTGCAGCCCCAAACGCCAGCATTATTGACCAGGTGGCACCGCTCAGGGCATTGGCCAGGATCAGTTCCTCCGGGCTGCAGAGGTTGGGGACGGAGGCTTTTCTGGCAGGATCGTAAAAGGTCCAGATTGACTCCTGAACCAGGGCAAGAATATAAACCAGCCACACATGTTCAGGCCGCCGGATGAAAAGGAAGCCGAGGACGATAAAGACCCTGAGCAGATCAGAGATTATCATTATTGTCTTTCGTGAATAACGGTCAGCGACAACACCGGCTGCGGGACCGAGAAAGGTTGTGGGGATAAATTTGGCGATTAAAAACCAGCTGACAGCCCCGCCGGTACCGGTGAGCTTGGTTAATAATACGAAAATGCCTATATAATTGAACCAGTTCCCGAGCTGGCTGATCACCCCGGCCAGCCAGAACCTTCTGTAGCGCTGATTGGTTGTAAATAGAATTTTATACGACTGGAACCGGCCGACAGCCAGAAATGGTTTTACCTGTTCCTCCGGTTCTGATATGTTTACAGCTTTCATTGTTTTCAGTTAAATTCAATCAGGTTGATTTTTCCAACCGTAAATACAGGTTCCGCTTTTGTTTGACAACGGGATAATTAGTTCCGTAATATATAATTAATTCCGCAAAATTATATATGCTATGGGCAATTACATTTTATCCATAATAAAATGAGAAAATCTTTCAGAAAAAGGAGATTATAATGGATAGGCCACTTGGAATCACCGTCAGCAGACATATCATGGATCTGCAGCGTATGCATCCTGAGGCGACTGGTGATCTTTCCGGTCTGTTGAGCGAGTTGATCGTTGCGGCAAAGACCATTTCAGCTGAAGTGAATATGGCCGGACTTGCGGATGTCCTCGGCATGTCCGGCAAGACGAATATTCAGGGTGAAGAAGTTCAGAAACTGGATGAATTCGCCAATAATACCATCAAACGAAGGATGGCCAGATGCGGCTATATTTGCGTTATGACCTCTGAAGAGGAGGAGGGAATAATTCCTGTAACGGATGGGTATGAGGGTAAGTATACCCTTGCCTTTGATCCGCTTGACGGTTCATCAAACATTGATGTCAATGTGAACATCGGCACCATATTTTCCATCCACAGACGGAAATCCGACCACGGAAAACCGCCGATGGGCAGGCGAAGTACTGATGTTGCAGAAGGGTGGGAACCTGCGCAGGGCAAACCGGGGTCTGAAGAGGATCTCTTACAGGCTGGGCGAGATCAGGTCGCTGCCGGTTACATAATTTATGGATCCAGCACCATGCTTGTTTTTACCACCGGTGAAGGAGTTTACGGGTTTACCCTTGATCCCAGTGTGGGTGAGTTTTTTCTCTCCCACCCGGAGATAAAAATCCCCGAACGGAGTAAGTACTTCAGTGTCAACGAAGGAAATTACTGTTACTGGGATGAGAATATGCGGCGCTATATAGATCACTTGAAACAAAATGATAAAGAGAGCGGCAGGCCTTACAGCTCAAGGTATATCGGCTCGCTGGTGGCCGACTTTCATCGCAATCTGATTACCGGAGGTATCTTCCTGTATCCGAAGGATAATAAAAGTCCGGACAAGCCCACTGGCAAGCTGCGGCTGCTCTATGAGGCCGCCCCCCTTGCCTTTATTGTTGAGCAGGCCGGCGGCAGGGCTATCACTGGCGACGGCCGGGAGATCATGGATATCGAACCAGATCAACTGCATCAGAGGGTGCCTCTGATTATCGGTTCCAGGTATGATCTGGATGAGGCGGAGGCCTTCCTGGCCTGCAGGAAGTAAATAAATCCGCTTGATTACCCTGATCCCGGCGGTTTAAATTTCAACTTGATGGAGAAAGTGTATGTCCAAGAAAATTTACCTGATTATTTGTGCAGCACTGGCAACCTTTCTTACAGGCTGTGTAACGACTCCGACTGTTGACAGCGGTGCGGTAGTAGTTGAAAGTGAGGAGTTCAGGGTGGCAGTGGTTTTCAGCGACAGCGACCGCAGGAAGATCAGAGAATATTACAGAAATAAAGGAAAGACATTGCCGCCGGGGCTTGCCAAAAAGCACCCGTCACATCCCGGCCTGAGAAATCATATTCAGAAACACCGGGATCTGCCGGCGGGTATTGAAGGAATGAGACTGCCCCTGGAACTGGAAGAGACGTTGTCCCGTCTGCCTTCGGAATATATCAGAGTGCGTATCGCAGGGGATGTCATTTTGCTGCATGAAAGAACACGATATGTTCTTGATGTGTTGTTTGATGTTGACTGACCTGGATGATTATCGGTTTATGCATATTACCTTAACGAGCTGTAAAGAATAATCAATGTGCAAATATAAAGAGGTTTTCTGTGGAAGCGTGTTATGAGTACTTAGGGTGTAAGCAAAAAGACTGTGTTATGTATGGACGAAAGGACAAGAAGTGCTGTTGGGAGGTTGAAAACACATTATGTAACCATGTCGGTATTGAAGTCATGAGAGAAGCCTGCGGAAATAAAAAGGAGGTATGTGCCCGTTCAGGATGCATTTACTTTAAAGAGGCAGAAAAACTTGGATTAGTAAAAGGGTAACATACTGATAATGCTGGCAGTCTAAAAAAGAGATGATTTACTTATCGACATTTTTACTCCACACAAGGATGAATGAAACCTTACTGTATCATTTGGGGAAGCTGTGAAAGAACAACCTCGAATACTTATTGTTGACGACGATCTTTCTAATATTAAGATCCTCCAGCACATCTTAGAAGACAGTTACCGGCTGATTGTGGCAACCAATGGCGCGGATGCCCTAAAGCTCGTTTCAAGAAAAACCCCTGATATGATTCTTCTTGACATTATAATGCCTGAGATGGACGGTTTTGAGGTCTGTCGGCGTCTAAAAAAGAATAAAAAGCACAAGAATATTCCGGTCCTCTTCATAACCAGCAAGAGCGATGTTGAGGACGAAGCCCTCGGCCTTAAAGTCGGGGCGGTTGATTACATCACCAAACCGATAAACCCGCCAGTTGTCTTGGCGCGTATACGAAACCACATGCTGCTCAAAAAACAGCATGATCAACTGAAGAGAAGTATTACCCTTTCAGAGAAACAACTTGTTGATTATGCCAGAGATTTGACCGAGCTTCATAAGGCGAAGAAAAAGCAACAGGTAGAATTAGACCTGCTGCTTGAAAAGGAAAAGTACCGGCGTAACCTTGAGGCCGTGTTCGAAAGCGTTAATGATGCTCTCATCACCATAGACCCAGAGCTGAACATCACGGAAGCAAACCGTGCGGCTTATGATGTCTGCTGTTTAAATCCTGATAAATTTCTCGGCAATAAGATAACAGAGAAACCGGCTTCTGAATGCCGGTGTCTGGCAATCCTGCTGCAAACAATGGAATCAGGCAAATTAGTACATGATTATAAGGTCGAATGCTCCCAAAAAGGATGCAAGGACAAGACAGCCATTCTCAACACATCGATTCTGAGTGATAAAAACAAGAATTCCATGGGCGGACTGCTGGTGATACGTGATGTGACACGCCTGACAAATCTTGAGAAGCAGGTAGAAAAGCAGCACAAGTTTCATGACATCATAGGCAGGAACGAAAGAATGCTGGAAATATTCGAGCTTCTGGATAACTTATCTGATACCGACACCACCGTACTGATCAGAGGGGAAAGCGGCACCGGCAAGGAGATGGTTGCAAGGGCATTGCATTACCAGGGGGTGCGTGCTTCCAAACCCATAATGACTGTCAACTGTTCCGCCCTGGCGGAAGAACTCCTAGAATCAGAACTGTTCGGCCACGTAAAAGGATCGTTTACAGGCGCAACAAGAGATA